>DATHZU010000477.1:0-2634 GCA_035458445.1 Thermohalobaculum sp.
ACCGGCTGGCAGCCCCATTCGGTCCGGGCGGCACTGAGCCGGCTCAGGAAGGCCGGCCATAAGATCGAGCGGCGCGAACCCGCGAGGCCCGGCGGCGAGACCCGCTTGCGCATCACCGGCCAGCCGGGAGGCGCCTGATGGAGCCCGGTGTCGAGAAGATCGCCGCGATGGAGCGCGAGGATCTCCTGGCGCTCTGGGGCGAGGTGATCGGGGCTCCGCCACCGCGGCGGCTGAGCACCCCCTTCCTGCGCCGGATCCTCGCCTTCGAGCTGCAGGCCCGCCGGCATGGCGGGTTGTCCGTCGCCCTGCAAAGGAAGCTCGCGAGCCTCGCGACCGGCAAGGATCGGCCGGTCAGCCCGAAGCTCCGGACCGGCGGGCGGCTGATCCGCGAATGGACTGGCGTCAGCCACGTCGTCGATGTCACCGAGGAGGACTACCTCTGGCGGGGCGAGCGGTATCGGTCGCTCTCGGCGATCGCCAGGGCAATCACCGGAGCGCACTGGTCCGGCCCGCGCTTCTTTGGCCTCAAGCCCGGAGTTGGATCATGACCGCGTCGCCCAGGATCCGCTGCGCGATCTACACCCGCAAATCGACCGAGGAAGGGCTCGAGCAGGACTTCAACTCGCTCGATGCCCAGCACGAGGCCTGCGCCGCCTATATCGCCAGCCAGCGCCACGAGGGTTGGCGCCCGACCAATGGGCGATACGACGATGGTGGTGTCTCGGGCGGCACCCTGGAGCGGCCAGCGCTCCGGCGCCTGCTCGCCGATATCGAGGCCGGCCGGGTGAACATGGTGGTGGTCTACAAGATCGACCGGCTCACCCGCTCGCTCGCCGACTTCGCCAAGCTGGTCGAGCGCTTCGATGCCGCGGGCTGCTCCTTCGTCTCGGTGACCCAGGCCTTCAACACCTCGACCTCTATGGGCCGGCTCACCCTGAATGTCCTCCTCTCCTTCGCCCAGTTCGAGCGCGAGGTCACCGCCGAGCGGATCCGCGACAAGATCGCGGCCTCGAAGAAGAAAGGCATGTGGATGGGCGGGCTGGTGCCGCTCGGCTATGACAAGAACCCCGACCCGAAGCTGCGCGGGCTCGTCATCAACGAGAAAGAGGCGGAAGACATAAGGACCGTGTTTCGCCTCTATGCCGAGCACGAGTGTCTGCGGGCGGTTGCGACGGGCGCAGCGCGGCTTGGCATCCACTCGAAGAAGCGGGTCTTCGCCAGTGGCAAGACCCGTGGCGGTGGCAGCTTCTCCCGCGGCCAGATCCATTTTCTCCTGACCAACCCGGTCTATATCGGCCGCATCCGGCACAAGCGTCAGTGCTGGCCCGGGCAGCATGCGGCGATCGTCGACCAGGATCTCTGGGACCGGGTGCAAGCACAGCTCCAGGCGGCGAGCGCAAGACCGCGGATGCGCGCCGAGGCCTCGGGCGTAAGCTTCGAGAGGGAGGCGCTCTCGCCGCTCGCCGGCAAGCTCCGGGACGAGACCGGTGAGCGGCTGACGCCGACCCACACATGCCGCCGTGGCAAGCGGCATCGCTACTATGTCTCGAACCGCCTCGTCTTAGGAACCTCGTCGACCAGCGACCCCACTGCCTGGCGGTTGCCGGCGCCCGCGCTCGAGCAGGCCATCGCCCGGATCATCGCCGGGCACCTCGAGGCCACGGCAAATCGGCACGCCCTTCTCGATGACCCTGCGGCATCTTCGGCAAGCGCGGTTGCCGCCAAGGCCAAGGCGCTCTGCTGCCATTTACGCGAGGGTGACAAGACGCGCCTCAGGGCCATGATCGAGTCGGGCGAGATCGGCGCAGGCCACATCCGAATCGAACTCCACGCCGGGGCTCTCGCAACGGCGCTCGGCGTTGCCCCGGCCGCCATCGCCGCGCCGACGCTCACCATCGAGGCGTCGTTCCAGCTCCGCCGCCGCGGCGTCGAGACCCGCATCATCGCCGGTCCGCCGGAGCCCCGATCAGACGAGGTCCTGCTCCGGCGGCTCGTCGAGGCGCATCGCTGGGTCGCAGAGTTGCGCGCCGGTCTCCCGCTCTCGGAAATCGCGCGCCAGGCTGGGCATTCCGGCGCCTATCTCAGGACCCGTGCCCAGCTCGCCTTCCTCTCGCCCCGCATCCAGGCGGCGATCCTCGAGGGCACGCAGCCGCCCGACCTCACCCTCGAGCGGATCGTCCGCAAAGGCGTGCCACTCGACTGGACGGAACAGGAGCGAATCTTCGGCTTCGCCAGGTGATCTCCCGGACTACCGTTCCGGCAAAACCGGTTCCCTGCTCCGGCGCGCGAATTCCCTGCTCGGCACGCAAAATTCCCTGCTTTTTGGCGTAGGGAATTGCCTTCTAATCCACTGTAATCGCGCCTCTTTTCCAGACCGAAAAACCCGGATTCCGGTCAAAACAGGAAAAATTCCCTGCAAATTCCCTGCTAGCAGGGAAATTCCCCTGAGCGAACCGGCTGATGCTGGCAACTGAGACGGAGGGGGAAGTTCGGACAGGGAATCCCAGTCGCGAGCGTCTCAGCGGACAGCCGCAATCGCTAACCCCCGGAATGTCGCGGGGATTCCGGGCCAAGACAGCACGCAGGGAAAGAGACGGGACTGGGTGGCGGAGAGGATGGGATTCGAACCCACGA
>DATHZU010000478.1:0-7422 GCA_035458445.1 Thermohalobaculum sp.
GGGGGCGGGCTGAGAGCGGATAAACGATGGCGGCGAGGGGCCGCCCATGAAAGAGTGACGATCAACCAGGCGGGCGCAGATCCGCATTTCAAAGATCCGCGGAACCGGACGCAATACGTAAAACAGAAAGGGAGGATGACGATGTCATTCATCAAGACCATGACTCTCGGCGCCGCCGCGGCGGCCCTGATGGCCGGGACGGCCCTGGCCGAAGTGAAGATCCGCGTACAGTCGGTGATCCCGGCCAAGGCCGATGAGGTCCACATGCTCGAGGACTTCGCTGCCGACGTGGCCGCGCTGACCAACAACGAGGTCATCATCGAAGTGCTGCCGGCCGGCGCCGTGGTCGGCGTCGCCGAGACGCTCGATGCGGTCGACCAGGGCCTGATCGAGGGCGGCTTCGCCTGGACCCATTACTGGTCGGGCAAACACCCGGCCGCGATGCTGTTCGGCTCGCCGGTGGCGGGCGCCGGTGTCGGCATCGACAACATCGCCTTCCTGAGCTGGTTCCAGTATGGCGGCGGCCGCGAGCTCTATGACAAGCTCTGGTCCGAAATGGGCGTCAACGTGAAGGGCTTCATGCTGCAGCCTGTCGGCCCCGAGGCGCTCGGCTGGTTCAAGGAGCCGATCAACTCGATGGACGACTTCCGCAAGTACCGCTTCCGCACCCCGCCGGGCATTCCGGGCCAGACCTACAAGGACATCGGCGTGGCGTCCGTTGCCATGGGCGGCGGCGACATCCTGCCGGCGCTGGAGAAGGGCACCATCGACGCCGCCGAGTGGTGCTGTCCGAAGCCTGACTCGGTCTTCGGCTTCCAGAAGGTGCTGAAGCACTACTACCTGCAGGGCCTGCACCAGGTCGTGGTCAACGCCGACATCTACATCAACGGCGATGTCTACAACGCCCTGACCGACCACCAGAAGAAGGCCCTTGAGGTCGCGGCCAATGCCTCGCTGTCGAAGGCGATGTCCTACCGCATCTACGAGAACGGCAAGGCGCTGAAGGACCTGACCGAGAACTGGGGCGTGCAGCTGCATGACACCCCGGCCGACTACTTCCCGGCCTACATGAACGCGGCCCGGGCCAGCCTCGAGAAGAACGCCGCCGAGAACGCGTTCTTCGCCGAAGTCTGGAACAGCCAGAAGGCCTTTGCCGAGATCGCGGTGCCGTTCTGGGCCGGTGCCCAGGCGTCCAACGCGGCGCTCGGCAAGGCCTTCGCCGACAGCCTCAAGAAGTAAGGCAAGGAGAATGGTCCCTTCCCATGGCGGGAGGGGGCTGCGGGCAGGGCCGCGTCGTGGCCCTGCCCACCGGTATTGCAACGGGGGAACCGCGGCATGTCGAACGAAGTCGATATTGGCGAGCTCGATATCACCGACGAGCTGATCGCCGAGCGCAGCACCCATCGCCCGGGCGAGACGCCCGAGGACATGCCCCCCTGGATGCGGCCGATCGTCGGCAACATCGATATCATGAATCTGTGGGTCGGGCGGCTGACCTGCCTGCTGCTGCTGCCGGTCATGGGCGCCATGGTCTTCGAGGTGGTCTCGCGCGAGGCGTTCCGGAACATGGCGAACTGGGGCATGGACGACCTGGCCCGCGCCTGGGGCCTGGGTCCGACCCTCTGGGCCTACGAGACCACCCGCATGTTCGCGGGCGCCATGTTCATGCTGGGTGCGGGCTATGCGCTGATGCGCGGCGTCCACATCCGTGCCGATTTCCTCTTCCGCGGCTGGAAGCCCAGAACCCAGGCGACGGTAGACGCGTCGCTGTACCTGCTGTTCTATTTCCCGGCACTGATCTTCTTCCTGTGGAGCTCGTCCGAATACACCTTCAAGGCATGGATGACCTGGGAACGCGCCATGGACACGACCATGATGGCGCCGCTGGCCCCCGCCCGCACCGCCATGCCGCTGGGCGCGCTGTTCCTGCTGCTGCAGGGCGTCAGCGAACTGTTCAAGTCGTTCCACCAGATGGGCGATGCAAGGGCGCGACTTTTCCTGAGGGCGATGCCGGTCTATCTGCTGGCGTTGCTGGTGATCACCGTGGCGGTGTTCCGCCCGGACTGGACCCCGGTCCCGGGCCTCTGGGCCTCGGCGGTCGACAGCACCGGGCTGACCTCGCTCACCCCGCCCTGGATCGGCGTGATCATGCTGGCGGTGATGCTGTTCGCGATCTTCGTCGGCTTCCCGATCTCGTTTACCCTGATCTTCCTCGGCTTCGCCTTCGGCGCCTGGGGCTTCGGGGCAAAGCTGGTGTTCTACCTGCAGACCCTGCAGTTCAACTCAGTGATGCTGGAGGAGACGCTGGCCGCCGTGCCGCTGTTCGTCTTCATGGGCATCATGATGGAGCAGGCCGGGTTGATGGAGCGGCTGTTCACCTCGGTGCAGCTGATGCTGTCGCGGACCCGCGGCGCCCTGTACCTGGCGGTGCTGTTCGTCTCGACCATCTTCGCGGCCGCGACCGGCATCGTCGGCGCCTCGGTGACCATCCTCGGCATCATGGCGGCCAAGACCATGAACCGCTCGGGCTACTCGGTGCGGCTGGCGGCGGGCACCATCACCGCGGGCGGCACGCTGGGGATCCTGATCCCTCCCTCGATCATGCTGGTGGTGATGGGGCCGGTGCTGGAGATCCCGGTCACCGACCTCTTTGCCGCCGCGATCATCCCCGGCATCATGCTGGCGGTGCTCTATGCCGCCTATGCGCTGGGCCGCTGCTGGCTCGACCCCTCGCTGGGACCGCCCCTGCCCGAGGACGAGCAGCCCACCGACATGATGTTCGTGGCGCGCGAATTCTTCCTGGGCCTGGTGCCGCCGGCGGCGCTGGTGACCTTCGCGCTCGGCTCGATCCTGCTCGGCTATGCCACCCCGACCGAGGCGGCGGGCTGCGGGGCGTTGGGCGCCGTGCTGCTGAGCCTCGCCTATGGCAGGCTGCGCCTGACGGGGTTCTACGACGCGCTGCTGAAGACGCTGGAGATCACCGTTCTGATCATGTTCCTGGTCGCGGCCTCGAACTTCTTCGGGGCGTCGTTCTCGCGGCTGGGCACGCCCACCATGCTGACCGAGGCGCTGCTGGCCTGGGACCTGTCGGCGACCTGGGTGCTGATCATCATCATGGCGCTGATCTTCCTGCTGGGCTGGCCGCTGGAATGGGTGCCGATCGTGCTGATCATCGTGCCGATCATGGTGCCGGTGCTGGTGAAGCTGGATGTCAACCTGACCTGGTTCGCGATCCTGGTGGCGGTGAACCTGCAGACCGCATGGCTGTCGCCGCCGGTGGCGCTCAGCGCCTATTTCCTGAAGGGCGTGGTGCCCGAGTGGGATCTGAAGGACATCTATATCGGCATGATGCAGTTCATGGTCATCCAGCTCATCGGGCTGGTGCTGATCTTCATCTTCCCGCAGATAGCGCTGTGGCTGCCGCAGTATCTCTACGGGCCTTGAGGCGGGCGGAATGCCGCGATCGGGCTTGTTCAGTCTGATCCGGTTTTGCTCTAGGCTCGGGCGACTCGAACGGTGGAGCCGCCGCCCATGCCTCCCAGACCCGCACTGACCTGCGACCAGCTGTTCCGCCCCTGCGACGCGGCCGGGCTGGGATTCGCGACCACCGCCGATCTGGAGCCCGCCCATGGGCTGATCGGCCAGGACCGGGCGCTGGAGGCGCTGGAATTCGGCGTCGCCATCAAGGCGCGCGGCTTCAACATCTTCGCCCTCGGCGCCCAAGGCTCGGGCCGGCACAACGCGGTGCGCCGCTTCGTCGAGGCGCGGGCCCGCGACCAGCGGCCGCCCGACGACTGGGTCTATGTCCACAATTTCGACGAACCCTACCGCCCCAAAACCCTGCGCCTGCCGCCGGGCATGGGCGTCCGGCTGGCGGCCGAGCTCGACGAGCTGGTCACCCAGCTCCAGGGCATGCTGCCGGCGATCTTCGAGGCCGCCGAGTACCGCGACCGCCGCGCCGCCATCGAGACCGAGTTCCAGGAAACCCAGCAGGCCGCCTTCCGCGCCGTCGCCGAGAAGGCCGAGGCCCAGGACCTGCGCATCCTGCAGACCCCCACCGGGATGATGATCGTCCCGGTCCACGACGGCGAGCCGATCAAGCCCGAGGTCGTCGAGCGCATGGCCAGGGACGAGCGCAGCGCCATCGAGGCCCGGGTCAAGGCGCTGGGCGAGGAGCTGGCGCAGACCATGCGCGCCATTCCCGGCCGCGACAAGGAGCGGCGCCAGCGCATCGAGGCGCTGAACCGCGAGATGGCCGAGCTGGCCGTCGGCCGGGCGATGGACGACATCCCCGCTGCGTTCCACGAGCTGCCGGACGTCGCCCGCCACCTGACCGAGATGCGCACCGACCTGATCGCCAATGCCGAGGCCTTCCTGACCGAGGACGAGGGCCCCGCCCCGCCGCTGGACCAGGAGATGAACCGGTACCGGGCGAATTCGCTGCTGCGCCCCGGCGACGGCAACGGCGGCGCCCCGGTGATCTATCTCGACACCCCCGACGTGGGCTATCTGGTTGGGCGGATCGAGCATATCCCGCATATGGGCGCGCTGTTGACCGACTTCACCCAGATCAAGGCCGGCGCGCTGCACCGGGCCAATGGCGGCTATCTGCTGGTGGATGCCGAGCGGCTGCTGGCGACCCCGTTCTCGTGGGACAGCCTCAAGCGCTGCCTGCGCTCCCGCGAGATCGTGATCGCCTCGCCGATGATGGGCGCCTCGACCATGACCGCGGTGACGCTGGAACCGGCGCCGGTGCCGCTGGACGTCAAGGTGATCCTGTTCGGAAGCCGCCGGATCCTTTACATGATGGCGGCGCTGGACCCGGATTTCTCTGAGCTGTTCAAGGTTGCCGCCGATTTCGACGACGTGTTCCCCCGCAGCCCGCAAGCCGAGCGCGAGTTCTGTTGCCTGATCGCCGGGATCGCGCGCGACGAGGCCGGCCGGCCGCTGACCGCCGCCGCCTGCGCCGCGGTGATCGAGCGCGCCGCGCGGCTGGCCGACGATGCCGAGCGGCTGACGCTCAGGGTCGGCTGGCTGGCCGACCTGATCCGCGAGGCCGACCACTGGGCGGGCGAGGCCCCTGCCATCGATGCCGCCCATATCCGCAAGACCGTCGACCAGCAGATCCGCCGGGTCGATCTGGTGCGCGAGAAGCTGCAGGAGCAGATCACCCGCGAGACGGTGCTGATCGATACCGACGGCGAGGCGGTCGGCCAGATCAACGGGCTGGCCGTGCTGCAGGCGGGCTACATCGCCTTCGGGCGGCCGAACCGGATAACCGCGCGGGTGCGCATGGGGACGGGCAAGCTGGTGGATATCGAGCGCGAGGTCGAGATGGGCGGGCCGACCCACTCGAAGGGCGTGCTGATCCTGTCGGGCTTCCTGGCGGCGCGCTATGCGCTGGGGGCGCCGGTGTCGCTGGCGGCGACGCTGGTGTTCGAGCAGTCCTATGGCGGCGTGGACGGCGACAGCGCCTCGTCGACCGAGCTCTACGCGCTGATGTCGGCGCTGAGCGAGCTGCCGATCCGGCAGGGGCTGGCGGTGACCGGCTCGGTCAACCAGATGGGCCAGGTCCAGGCCATCGGCGGGGTCAACGAGAAGATCGAGGGCTTCTTCGACATCTGCAAGGCGCGCGGCCTGACCGGCCACCAGGGGGTGCTGATCCCCGAGGCCAACGTCAAGCACCTGATGCTGCGTTCGGACGTGGTGGCGGCCTGCGGCGAGGGCCGCTTCCATGTCTGGCCGGTGGCCCATGTGGACGAGGGGATCGAGATCCTGACCGGCCGCGAGGCGGGTACTCGGGGCGCCGATGGACAGTTCCCCGAGCGCAGCGTCAACCGCCTGGTCGAGGACCGCCTGGCTGGATTCGCCGAGGCCAGACGGCGGTTCGGAAAGGGCGCGGGCGAGGCTGCTCAAGGTTGAGCAGAGGGTCAAGGCGTTGATTTCAAACGATATCTGAAAATGGGTACTGTGAGACCTGTGCGCGGCCCCCAATCATTCTGGGTTGGCCTTTGCGGCGTGGTATGGTTCGGATCGATGGGCCCTGTGGGCCGTATGATGGCCGTTACGGGACCTTCCGGCTGGTCTGGGAGGGCTGTGCGGTGCCATTTCGGCAGGTTGCGGACAGACTCCGGGCGTCTCAGGCGGGCGCGGCGCTCGCATCGGGGCGCAGCATGTTGGCGGCGCGCTTTAGGTTGTAGGCGATGAAGGTGAGGTGGACCTGCAGCGACACCCTTGGCCGTCCCCAGTAGCGCGCCTGGCCCAGCCCGTAGCTGCGCTTGGCCGTGCCGAACACCTTCTCGATGCGCACCCGCACTGGCGAGATGGTCGCGTTCCAAGCCTTCTTGGCCGCGTTCATCGCCGTGGCCGCCGCCCCGCTCATCCGCCGCACGATCTTCGGCTCGCCGCGCCGGCGCCGGATCATCTCCTTGAGCGGCCCCTGGTCATAGGCGCTGTCCGCCCAGACCCGCCCCGGATGGCGGTCCAGGAGCCGCCCCATCCCCCGCGCGTCCGGCACATTCGCCGCCGTCACCACCACCTTGCGCACGATGTCGCCGCCCTCGTCGGTCGCCACATGGGCCTTGTAACCCCTCACCGGCGCGTCCTTGCCATAGGCCTTCCACCCCGCCTGGCCGTCATCGCGCGAGGCCGCACGCACCATCGTCGCATCCACCAGCGTCCCGGTCCGAACCGTCAGGCCCCGCGCGTCCAGCTGGCGCACCACCTCGTTGAACAAGGGACCCTCCAGCCGCCGGCGCACCAGCGCGCGCCGGAACCGCACGAAGGCCGTGCGCTCGGGCACCGCCTCGCCCGCCGAGAACCCGCAGAAGCGCCGGAAGCTCGCCCGGTCCTCCAGAGCCTCCGCCAGGCGCACATCCGAGAGATCGTGCCACAGCCCCAGCAGCAGCGCCTTCAACAGCGCCAAGGGCGGCCAGCCCGCCTCGCCCCGCCCCGGCGGCGATATCCCCTCCAGCCACCGCTCCAAAGGTGCCCAGTCAATCGCATCCGAAATCTCGTCCAGACCAGAGCGCCGTTCAGGCCGCGCGAACCCCATAACTTCCTGACCAATCCGGCGACGCCCCATGAAACCCTCCCCACCAGCATCGCCAGAACAGAATCACAAACCGCCAAGCCGCGCAATCGCGCACAGGTCTCACTGTGAGACCTGTGCCCGGCGACAACCGCCGGGACCCCCCACCTGTCCTCCCCCCTTTCAGGTGGGAGGGACCTCAGCTCCGGCGTTGCGGGCGGGCGTCCTCTCCCCCGGAAAGGGGGAGAGACAGAGAGGGGGTCCTCCGAGGCGCTGTCGGGATTGCGGTGGGGCCGGGATTGGGGAATCGCACGAAGGTTTCTGACTGAGACCTGTGCGCGATTGCGCGGCTTGGCGGTTTGTGATTCTGTTCTGGCGATGCTGGTGGGGAG
>DATHZU010000479.1:0-8268 GCA_035458445.1 Thermohalobaculum sp.
TCCCCGAGACCGAGTTCATCCGCCCCTGCAACATCTGCCCGCACATGAAGCGGATCACGCTCGAGAACGTGCTGTGGTCGCTCCACACCATGACCGAAGAGGTCACGGTCAAGGAGGAGTACCTCGAGCCCGCCCGCGCCGCCGTCGAGGCGATGCTGGCGCTGAAGGAGCGCAAGCACTGACGCGATTGGGGTCCGGCGCACCCCAGCGCCGGGCAGCCCCGCTCCCCGCATCCCGGAGACTGGCAGAGAAAGGCCCGGACCCGTGCGATCACCTCGCTATCTCTTTCTTTTGAGCCTGTCCCTTCTGGCCGCTGCCTGCGCGAGCGGTGGCGAGGGTTCCGGCGGGGCATCGGCCAAGGTCACCTGCGCCGCCCTGCCGGCTCCCGACCCGGCGCTCTCGCGGCAGATGGACCCCGAGGCGGTCGACCAGTGGCTGGTCGACGCCGCCATCCTCGATGCGGTCAACCGCGAGCGCTGCCGCCGCCGGATCGCACCGCTGGCCGCCGATCCGGCCCTGGCCCGCGCGGCCTCGATGCACAGCGGCGACATGGTGCGGCACGGTTTCTTCGACCACGCCTCGCCGGTCGAGGGCCGCCCCTCGCTCCGCCAGCGCGCCGCGCTGGCCGGCGCCGCCTATCCCCGGCTGGCCGAGAACCTGGCGGAAATGCCGCTCTTCGACACCGCCGACCGCCACGTGTTCGTGCTCGACCGCGCCGCCTGCCGCTTCGCGCTCTCGCCCAACGGCCCGGCGCTGCCGCGGTTCAGCTATGCCCAGGCCGGCCAGGCGGCGGTGGATATCTGGATGGACTCGTCGGGCCACCGGCGGAACCTGCTCAGCCCCGAGCTGACCCGGCACGGCGCCGGCGCCGCGATCCGGCCCGACCCGGAGAAATGCGGCCAACTCGTCATTGTCCAGGACTTCGCGGGCCCGCAATGACCGCGCCCCACGACACGGTCTTCGAGGCCGACGGCGCGCTGATCGTGGGCGCCGGTTTGGCCGGGCTGTTCACGGCACTGAAGATGGCGCCGCGCCCGGTCACCGTGCTGTCGCCTATGCCGCTCGGCGAGGGGGCCTCCAGCGCCTGGGCGCAGGGCGGCGTGGCCGCCGCGATGAACCCCGCCGACAGCCCCGAGGCTCATGCCAGCGACACCGTTGCGGCGGGGGCCGGGACGGTCGACCGGGCGGTCGCGCTCTCGGTGGCGCGGGAGGCGGCCGAGCGGATCGGCGACCTGACCCGCCTCGGCACCCCCTTCGACCGCGACGCCGCGGGCGGTTACGTGCAGTCGCGCGAGGCGGCGCATTCCGCCCACCGGGTGGTGCGGGTCAAGGGCGACCGGGCGGGCCATGCGATCATGCAGTCGCTCATCGCCGCGGTCCGCGCCACGCGCACGATCCGGGTGATCGAGGGGATCGAGGCCGACGACCTCGCCCTGGCCGAGGGCCGCGTCGCGGGCGTGTTCGCCCGCCACGCCGCCGACCCGTGGTCGGCGCCGATCCTGTTCCGCAGCCCCCATGTGGTGCTGGCGACAGGCGGCGTCGGCGGCCTCTACCAGGTGACCTCGAACCCGGCGCGGGTGCGGGGCCAGGGGCTGGGCATGGCGGCCCGCGCGGGCGCGATGATCGCCGATCCGGAATTCGTGCAGTTCCACCCCCCCGGCATCGCGGTCGACCGCGATCCGGCGCCGCTGGCCTCGGAGGCGCTCCGCGGAGAGAGCACCATCCTGATCGACGAGACCGGCGCGCGTTTCATGCCCGCCATTCATCCGGACGCCGAACTGGCCCCGCGCGACGTCGTCGCCCGCGCCATCCACCACCATATCCGCGCCGGGCACCGGGTATTCCTGGATTGCCGCGCCGCGCTGGGCTCGCGCTTCGCCGGGCAGTTCCCCACCATCGCCGGATATTGCGCCGAGGCCGGGATCGACCCGGCGACCCAGCCGATCCCGGTGGCCCCGATCCAGCACTACCATATGGGCGGGGCGCGGACGGATGCGCGGGGCCGCACTTCGCTGCCGGGCCTCTGGGCGGTGGGCGAGGTCGCCTGCACCGGGCTGCACGGCGCCAACCGGCTGGCCTCGAACTCGCTGCTGGAGGCGCTGGTCTTCGGCGCCCGGATCGCAGCCGAAATCGGCGCCGGTCCGGCCGGGGCCTTCCGGGGCCGCCTGCCCGAGCCAGAGCCCGCGATCAACACCCTGCCCGAGGCGCCGCTTGCGGCGCTGCGCCGGACCATGACAGCCGATGTCGGGGTCGAGCGCGACGCGGCGGGCCTGACCCGGGCGCTCCGCGCCATCGCCCGGATCGAGCGCGACGCCGCCGGCACCAGCCGCGCCTTCCTGAATATGCTGGCCACCGCCACCCTGATCGCCGCCGCGGCCCTACAGCGCCGCGAGAGCCGGGGCGGGCATGCCCGTTCGGACTGCCCGCAAACCGACCCCGCCCAGGCCAGCCAGACCCTGATCACGCTCGAGGAAGCGCTGACGATCCGCGCCGCAGCCGAGGAGACCGCTCCATGACCCTGCCGCCCCTCCCGCGCCTGATGCTGGAACCCGCGATCCGCGCGGCGCTGCTGGAAGACCTCGGCCGCGCCGGCGATGTCACGTCGGACGCGGTGATCCCGGCGGGCACCCGGACCACGGCGGTGATGCGCGCCCGCGAGGCGGGGGTGGCGGCGGGGCTCGACGCCGCGCGGCTGGCCTTCGAGCTGATCGACCCGGCGCTGGCGGTCACTCAATCCGCCTCCGATAGCACCCGCATCGCGCCCGGCGACGTTCTGCTGAGCATCGCGGGCGAGGCCCGGTCGATCCTCTCTGCCGAACGGGTTGCGTTGAACTTCGCCTGCCGCATGTCGGGCATCGCTACCGCGACCCGCCAGATCGCCGACGCCATCGCCCATACGCGGGCCATCATCGTCTGCACCCGCAAGACGACGCCAGGGCTGCGCATGTTCGAGAAGCGCGCCGTGCGGGCGGGCGGCGGCGGCAACCACCGCTGGGGCCTGGACGACGCCATGCTGATCAAGGACAACCACATCGCCGCGGCGGGCGGCATCGGGCCGGTGCTGGAGCGGGCCCGCCAGCATGCCGGCCACATGCTGAAGATCGAGATCGAGGTCGATACGCTTGATCAGTTGGCCGAGGTGCTGGAGGCCGGCGGCGCCGACAACGTGCTGCTCGACAACATGGGGCCCGAGACGCTGCGCGAGGCCGTGGCGATGAATGCCGGACGGCTGGCGCTGGAAGCCTCGGGCCGGATCACGCTCGAGACCGCGCCCGCCATCGCCGAGGCAGGGGTGGATTACCTCTCGGCCGGCTGGCTGACCCACTCGGCCCGGATCCTGGACCTCGGCCTGGATATCGATTGAGCGCAAGGGAGGCGGGCTCGCTGAGCCCACCCTGCGGCCTCTGACCGGCGAATTTCGCGCGTGAAAGGGTGGTCAAGTTATTGGTACCAAAGGCGGATCACGTGAGTGATGCGCAACGGGCGTGCAATACGCGCCGTCCGGGAGTGCCAGCGCCTCGTAGGGTGGGCTCGAAGAGCCCACCGTCGGACAGGCCGACGCCGCAACGGGGCGGCGCGCCCTGAGGGCAGCCTCAGGCCGTCGCCTCCTCCACCCGGTCGCTCAGCGGCCTTGGCAGCCGGTTGACCATCTCCTTCGGGCAGACCTGCCAGAAATTCGGCAGTTCCTCGTCCCAGTTGCGCAGCAGGCCGGTGGCCTTTGGGCTGCCGGTCTGGGCGGCGTGCTCGCGCACCAGGTTCAGCAGCTCCTCCTCCCAGTAGGCGGCCTCGACCCGGGTCAGGACCAGGGTCTCCATATTCGCCATGCGCGGGAAGTCGCCCTTGGGATCGTGGACATAGGCCATGCCGCCGGTCATCCCGGCGCCGAAATTGTCGCCCACGGGGCCCAGGATCACCGCGACGCCGCCGGTCATGTACTCGCAGCCGTTCGAGCCGCAGCCCTCGATCACCACCTGGGCGCCGGAGTTGCGCACCGCGAAGCGCTCGCCCGCCTGGCCGTTCGCGAAGAGCTTTCCGGCGGTCGCGCCGTAGAGCACGGTGTTGCCGATGATGGTGTTGTCCTCGGCCTTCAGCGGCGAGTTCAGGGGCGGGCGCAGCGAGATCATGCCGCCTGACAGCCCCTTGCCCACATAGTCGTTGGCGTCGCCCAGAACCTCGAGCTTCAGTCCCGGCGCGGCGAAGGCACCCAGCGACTGCCCGCAGGACCCGTTCAGCCGCACGGTCAGATGCCCCTCCTGCAGCTTGTTGTTCATGCCGAAGCGCCGCACGATGTGGCTGGAGACGCGGGTGCCGATGGTGCGGTGGGTATTCTGCACCGTGTAGTCCAGCTGCATCTTCTCGCCGTCCTTGAAGAACGGCCCGGCGTCGGCGACGATCTGGGCGTCCAGCGTATCCGGCACCGGGGTGCGGGCGCGGGCGCGGTCGTATTCGATCTCGTCGCCGTCATCGACGCGCACCAGCATCGGGTTCAGGTCCAGATCGTCCAGATGCGCCGCGCCCCGGCTGACCTGGGTCAGCATGTCGGCGCGGCCGAGCACATCATCGACCGAGCGGGCGCCCAGGCTCGCGAGGATCTCGCGCACCTCCTCGGCCAGCAGGCTGAACAGGTTCACCACCTTGTCGGCGGTGCCGGTGAACCTGGCGCGCAGCGCCGGGTCCTGGGTGCAGACGCCCACCGGGCAGGTGTTCGACTGGCACTGGCGCACCATGATGCAGCCCATGGCGATCAGCGCCGCGGTGCCGATGCCGTATTCCTCGGCCCCCATCATCGCCGCGATGACGATGTCGCGCCCGGTGCGCAACCCGCCATCGGTGCGCAGGGTGATCCGCGAGCGCAGGTCATTCAGCGACAGGACCTGGTGGGTCTCGGTCAGGCCCATCTCCCAGGGCAGGCCGGCATATTTGATCGAGGTCTGCGGGCTGGCGCCGGTGCCGCCGTTATGGCCCGAGATCAGGATCACGTCGGCCTTGGCCTTGGCCACGCCCGCCGCGATGGTGCCCACACCCGTGGCCGCCACCAGCTTGACGCAGACCTTGGCGTCCGGGTTGATCTGCTTCAGATCATAGATCAGCTGCGCCAGGTCCTCGATCGAGTAGATGTCGTGATGCGGCGGCGGCGAGATCAGCGTCACGCCCGGCGTCGAATGCCGTAGCTTGGCGATCATCTCGGTGACCTTGAAGCCGGGCAACTGCCCGCCCTCGCCGGGCTTGGCGCCCTGGGCGACCTTGATCTCCAGCTCGGTGCACTGGTTCAGGTACTCGGCGGTGACGCCGAAGCGGCCAGAGGCGACCTGCTTGATCTTGGCCGAGGGGTTGTCGCCGTTCGGCTCGGGATGGAAATGCTTCGGGTCCTCGCCGCCCTCGCCGGAATCGGACTTGGCGCCGATGCGGTTCATCGCCACGTTCAAGGCTTTATGCGCCTCGGGGCTGAGCGCGCCGAGGCTCATGCCCGGCGTCACGAAGCGCTTGCGGATCGAGGTGATGCTCTCGACCTCCTCCAAGGGCACCGCCGGACCGACGGGCTTGAAGTCCAGCAGGTCGCGCAGGTGGATCGGCGGCTGCGCCCGCATGCCCTCGGAGTACTTCTTCCAGAGCGCATACGAGTTCTGGCTGACCGCCGCCTGCATCGCATGCATCACCTGCGCGCCCCAGGCATGGACCTCGCCCTGGCGCCGGGCCTTGTAGATGCCGCCGATGGGCAGCATCTCGGCCCCGGCGCGCCAGGCCCTGGCGTGGATGCTGCGCAGCTTCGCCTCGATGCCGAGGATGCCGATGCCGGAGATGCGCGACGGCATGCCGGGGAAGAACTCGGCGACCACGGCGCGGCTGAGGCCGACGGCCTCGAAGTTGCACCCCCCCCGATAGGACGAGATCACCGAGATGCCCATCTTCGACATGATCTTCAGCAGTCCCTGGTCGATGGCCTTGCGGAAATTGGCCACCGCCTGCTCGCCGGAAAGCTGGTCCAGCAATCCGCGCTCGACCCGGTCGAGGATCGAATCCTGCGCCAGCCAGGCATTGACCGTGGTCGCGCCGACCCCGATCAGCACCGCGAAGTAATGCGGATCGATGCACTCCGCCGAGCGCACATTCAGCGAGCAGAAGGTGCGCAAACCCCGGGCCACCAGCCAGCTATGCGCTGCCGAGGTCGCCAGAATCATCGGCATGGCGATGTTGTCGCCGTCCGCCGTCTCGTCGGTCAGGACGATATGGCCCACGCCGGCGCGCACGGCCTCCTCGGCCTCGCTGCGCACCCGCATCAGGGCCTTGCGCAGCGACCCGGCATCGCTGTCGGCGGGGAACACGCAGTGGATCACCCGGTGGCTGTCGCCGAACGCCCCGACCATGCGCCGGAACTGGCCGTTCGAGACCACCGGGCTCTCCAGCGTGATGATCTCGGTCTGGCTCGAGTCCTGGTCCAGCACGTTCTTGAGGTTGCCGAAGCGGGTCTTCAGGCTCATCACCCGGTGCTCGCGAAGCGAGTCGATCGGCGGGTTGGTCACCTGGCTGAAGTTCTGCCGGAAGAAATGGCTGAGCGGCCGGTAGAGGTCGCTGAGCACCGCCGACGGCGTGTCGTCGCCCATCGAGCCGATGGCCTCCTTCGCGTCCTCGGCCATCGGGTGCAGGATGGTCTCCAGCTCCTCGATGGAATAGCCCGCGGCGATCTGGCGCCGCCGCAGGTCGGCGCCGACCAGGTGGCGGGGTTCGGGGTGGCCCTCGATCTCGTCCGAGATCTCGGTGACCTTCTCGATCCAGTCGGCATAGGGCTGGGCGGCGGCCAGCTCGTTCTTCAGCTCGGCGTCGTGCAGCAGGCGGCCGCGGCCGAGATCGACGCCCAGCATCTGGCCGGGACCGAGCCGGCCCTTCTCGCGGATCGTGCTCTCGTCGGCGGGGACCATGCCCACCTCGGAGCCCGCGATCACCAGCCCGTCGCCGGTGACCACGTAGCGCATGGGCCGAAGGCCATTGCGGTCGAGCCCGGCGCAGACCCAGCGCCCGTCAGTCATCGCCAGCGCGGCGGGCCCGTCCCAGGGCTCCATCACCGCGTTGGAATAGGCGTACATCGCCCGCCAGGATTCGGGCATCTTCTCGTCGTTGGACCAGGCCTCGGGCACCAGCATGGTCTTGGCCATCGGCGCCGTGCGCCCGGCGCGGACCATCACCTCGAACACCGCATCGAGCGCCGCCGAGTCGGACGACCCGTTGGGAATGATCGGCTTGATGTCCTCGGCCCCATCGCCCAGGAAGCTCGACGCCATGCGGATCTCGTGGCTGCGCATCCAGTTCGAGTTGCCCTTCAGCGTGTTGATCTCGCCGTTATGGGCCAGCATCCGGAACGGCTGGGCCAGCCACCATTGCGGGAAGGTGTTGGTGGAATAGCGCTGGTGGTAGATCGCGAAGGCCGAGGTGAAGCGCTCGTCCTTGAGATCGGGATAGAACTCGGCCACCTGCTCGGCCAGCATCATGCCCTTGTAGATCACGCTGCGGCAGCTCAGCGAGCAGATGTAGAAGCCCTGGATTTGCGCCTGGGCCACCGCCTTCTCGATGCGGCGGCGGACGACGTAGAGCTCGCGCTCGAAGGTCTCCTCGTCGACCCCCTTCACGTTCGAGATCAGGATCTGCTCGATGGCGGGCCGGGTGGTTCCGGCCTTCTCGCCGAGGACGGCGATGTTCACCGGCACCTGGCGCCAACCATAGATGTAGTAGCCCATGCGCAGCACCTCGGTCTCGACGATGGTGCGGCAGGTCTCCTGGGCGGCGAAGTTTGTGCGCGGCAGGAACACCTGGCCCACGGCCAGCAGGGTGTCCTGCGGCTCGTGCCCGGTGCGGCGGATCTGGTCCCAGAAGAACCCGATCGGAATCTGCACGTGGATGCCGGCCCCGTCGCCGGTCTTGCCGTCGGCGTCGACCGCGCCCCGGTGCCAGACAGCCTTGAGCGCGGCGATGCCGTGCTCGACCACCTCGCGCCGCGGCTTGCCGTCGATGGCCGCGACCAGCCCGACGCCGCAGGAGGCGTGCTCCTCGTCGGGGAGGTACATGCCGTCGCGGGCCAGGCGCGCGGCCCGGGCTTCGTAGTGCTCGACCCAACCTTGATCGATGACGGTGCGGCCCATGGGAGTACTCCTCGCGTTCGCCGTCTTCATGGGAAGACCGGCGGTAGAATGGGATCAGGAAGGCGATGTTGGCCGACATGAAGGCGGTCGCGCCGATAAACGAGATCATGTCGCCGGCCCGCCAGGCCGAGGCCAT
>DATHZU010000480.1:0-9494 GCA_035458445.1 Thermohalobaculum sp.
GCTTGTTGGGAAGGAGCCGGCAGATCAAAGCCCACTCGACATCCGTAAGGTCAAACCGTGCCATCCGTGCCTCCTCGCTCGGAGACACTGAATCACAACAAAGCCATAACGGGAATCCCGTTTATGAGTACGGAACCTAGCGCTCGCGGCCCAGCGCGCCGCCGAGGCCCAGCAGCCCGGCCACCAGGCACATGCCGATCGGGAACATGGTGAAGACGTTGAAGCCGAAGCCCCAATGCATGCCGGCGGCGCTGAGCAGCATCAGCACGGCGCCGATCAGCGGGCGCCCGGGCGACATCGCGCCCCCGGCGATGCTGAGGATCGGGGCGAACAGGCTGACGAAGCGGACCCGGTCGGGGTTGTCGTTGTCGATCACCTTGTCCGACAGGCCGTCGCTGACGCTGGAAAACCAGCCGGCGACCTCGGTCCAGCCATAGCCAAAGAAGCCGACGACCATGCCGACGACGCCCCCGATGATTCCCAAAACCATGGCCGCGTTCTTCATCCGCCACTCCCCTCAGTGCCCGAAACGCCCGCAGAAAGACCACATCCGCGCGCTTCGATCAAAGGAAAATGGCGGGGAACGGCGCGGTCGCTGTCAGCCCGCGATCCGGCGCGGCCCGGGAGCCGAGGTTTCGTCGAAGAACCGGCCGAGCCGCCCGATGGTGCCGACGATGATGTCGCGGTTGTCCTCGTCCGTGACCCAGGGGGGCAGGCGCTGGCGCCAGTCCTGCCCGCCCGCATGGTGCAGCGGGCAGTCCGCCCGGACCAGCGGGGCGATATACGAGCGCATGGCCTTCAGGTGCCAGGGGTTCACCGCCACCAGCTCGTGGCCCAGGCAATGGGCGCGGGCCCAGAGTTCGGCCTTTGCCCCGCTGGTACTGCCGCCGGCATCGTCGCGCCGCATGATGTTCATCCAGGGCGAGAGCATCTGAAACCGGAAGCTGACCCCGTCGCGCCAGTAGGCATAGGCCCGCTCGCCCGAGCGGTCATAGCCGCAGCCGCGGCAGAAAAGGCTCATCCGGCGTTCCCAGTAGGGGGTGTGCGAAACTTCGGAGCCGAAACGCGCGATCACGTGCGACGAGCATCGCGGGCAGGCAAGGTGCAAGCCGTCGCGGAAGAACTCCTCGAAATAGAAGGGGGCGATGCCCAGCGGATCGGGTCGGTCCAAACAGTTATCCCTTCAGCACCGCCTCGAATTCGCGCCACTCGCCCGTCGACATGCCGGAGTTCTCCTGCGTCACCGTCTCGCCGGCCAGCATGCGGCGCAGCGCGGCCATTCCCGGGCCGGAGAACTGGGCGGCGTGCAGCCGGTAATCCTCGAACGCCTTCCAGGTGGCGGGCACCCATTCCCTGACCAGGTCGCAGATCGCATCGGCATAGACCCGGATCTCGTACTGGGCATGGGCGTCGGCCCGCAGGCGCAGGAAGTGCATCAGGTTGTGCAGGTCGGTCTTCCAGTACCATTGGGTGTAGATGTTCATCGGCAGGTTCATCCGTGCCAGTTCGCGCGCCAGCCCTTGCTGGCCCTCCTGGCTCAGCATCGACTCGTAGTGATCGTAGCAGCGTGACGAATCATCCTTAAGAATTTCCAAAACTCGCTGCGCTTCCGAGCCTTCCAGGGTCGCGCCCCGGCCCTGGTTGTTGACCGTGGACTGGGCCGCCAGCGCGTCGGGGGCCGGGATGTAGAATTCTCGGTCCAGGATCGAGTAGCGGGCCGAGTATTCGTTCACGTTGGCGGTGCGGTGCCTGATCCATTGCCGCGCCACGAAGACCGGCAGCTTCACGTGGAACTTGATCTCGCACATCTCGAAGGGGGTCGAGTGCCAGTGCCGCATCAGGTAGCGGATCAGCCCGCTGTCGTCGCGGGCGTGCTTGGTGCCCTGGCCGTAGCTGACGCGGGCGGCCTGCACGATGGCGGCATCGTCGCCCATGTAATCGACCACTCGGACGAATCCGTGGTCGAGAACGGGCACCGCTTCGTAGAGATGCGCCTCGAGCCCCTCGGCCACGACGCGGCGGGTTTTCCGGCTGGCGGCGCGTTCGGCGTCGATTTCGGCCTGTTGTTCCAGCGTCAGCGGCATATCATCCCCCTGGGTATCGGCGAGTCGTCCGATCAACATTTTGTATCTAAGAACGAAGGAAACGCAAGATGGCGATAAAATTCCTCCATACGATGATCCGTGTGACGGATATCGAGGAGTCGAAGAAATTCTACTGCACCCTGCTGGGGCTGGTCGAGACCCGGCGCAAGGACCTGGAGGCCGCGAAGGCGACGCTGGTGTTCCTGTCCGAGCCGGGCGGCGGGCCGGGCAACGAGATCGAGCTGACCTACAACTGGGATTCGGACGAGAAATACACCGGCGGGCGCAACTTCGGCCACCTGGCCTACGAGGTCGACAACATCTACGAGACTTGCCAGCGGCTGATGGACGCCGGGGTCACGATCAACCGCCCGCCGCGCGACGGCCGGATGGCCTTCGTCAAGTCGCCGGACGGCATCTCGATCGAGTTGCTCGACGCCACCGGGCACCGCCCGCCGGAGGAGCCATGGGCCAGCATGCCCAATTCCGGAACCTGGTAGCGGCCCTCGGTGCCGCTGCCCTGATCTGCACGGCGTCCGCCCCCGCCGCGGCGCAGGAGGGGCCGTGCCGCCTGGCGCTGGCCTTCGCGCTGGACGTCTCGGCCAGCGTCGATCCCGGCGAGTACCGGCTGCAGATCGACGGATTGGCCGGGGCGCTGACCGATCCGGCGGTGCGCGCGGCGATCCTGGGTCCCGCAACCGGGATCGCGCTGGCAGCCTATGAATGGAGCGGCCGCCAGCAGCAGGTGATGATCGTCGACTGGACCATCGTCGATTCCGACGCCGCGCTGGACGGCTTCGCCGCCGCCGTCGCGGGCCACAAGCGCCAGTATGGCGAGTTCCCGACCGCCGTCGGCTATGCGCTGGGCTATGGCTCGAACCTTCTGCGCCGGGCGCCGCCCTGCCTGCGCAAGGTGCTGGACGTGTCGGGGGACGGGCTGACCAATGACGGGTTCGGACCGGTCGAGGCCTATCGGCATTTCGAGTTCGCCAACGTCACGGTCAACGGCCTGGTGATCGGCGCCGGAGATCTGGAGCTGATGTCCTTCTACCAGAAGTTCGTTGCCCATGGACCCGGCGCCTTCGTCGAGGTCGCGGCGGATTACCACGACTACGCCCGCGCCATGCGCCGCAAGCTGTTGCGCGAGATCGGCATGGATTTCGTGGCCGAGGGGCGCTGAGCCCGCCTATCGCTGCCGGAAGATGCCGAGGCCCCGCCAACGCACCAGCTTTCGGCCCCGGGCCGTCTCGCGGTAGATCACGTAGAGCCCGGCGCCAACGATCAGCACAAGGCCGGCCCAGGTGTGGAGCCCGGGCAGGTTGCCGAAGAACACATAGCCCCACAGCACCGCCCAGGGCAGATAGGCGTATTCCAGCGGCGTCACCACACTGGCATCGGCCAGCCGGTAGGCCTGCGACAGCGAGAAGAATCCAATCGCCGATATGCAGCCCAGCGACGCCAGCAGCGGCCAGTCGCCGGCGGCCGGCCAGATCCAGGGGCGGTAAAGGAACGCGACCGAGGGATGCGCGCTTTCGGTCGCCGCACCGTCGAAGGCCAGTCCCAGCCCTGCGCCGCCGAGGGTGAAGAAGCAGGTGGCGAAGAGCGTGAGCGAGCTGCCATTGGTGCGGTTTCCGAGCCGCCGCGTCAGGATGATCGAGACGCCGTAGGACAGCGCCGCCCCCAGCGCCAGAAGGGCGGCGGGTTCGAACACTCCGTATCCTGGCCGCATCGCGATCACCACGCCGACCAGGCCGACCGTCACCGCCAGCCAGCGGTGCAGGCCGATGGTCTCGCCCAGGAAGAACACGGCCAGAAGGGTCACGAAAAGCGGCGTCGAGAAGGTGATCGCCGCCGTCTCGGCCATCCCGAGCGTCGCCAGCGCCATGTAGTAGACCAGATACGAGGTGAACCCGGCCGCCGCCCGGAAAAGCTGCATGCGGATAGGGCCGAACTTCAGCGCATGCAGCCCGGTGTCGAGATGCACGATCACCAGGACCAGCGGCAAGGCGAAGATGCCCCGGAAGAACACGATCTGGTGCACGGCATAGCCGTCGCTCATGCCCTTGATGATCACGTCCTGCAGCGGAAACAGGGTCGTGGCCAGCAGCAGGAACAGAATCCCGTGCAGTGGCCTGTTCTCGCGCTCCACCGCGCCCGGGGACGCAGGTGCAGAGTCGGTTGTCTGCATGTCCGTCACGGCGGGCGCCCCGATGATGCCAGAATTCGGCGCAACCCTAGGGGCGGTCCGCGGCGGGGTCTCTCCGCTCCGCGACCGATTGCGTCGCTATGCGCGCATTCGTGCGGCGCCCGGACCCCTCGCAATCTTGAATTGCGCAATCGGCAACCCGGTCCCATGCTGGGGCGAGAGGGAAATTCCATGCCGCGCCCCCGGAGGGCGCCCAGCGGAGCGAACGGATGAAATGGCGCCGCACATGCCCGGGTTCGGGGACGGCTTTCGCCGCACTGGCCATGGTTCTGGCCGCGGCGTCGGCGCCGTCGCAGGCCTGCGGGCTGGAGCTGGTGCTGGCGGTGGATGTCTCGCAATCGGTCGAGCGCTCGGAGTTCGAGCTGCAGATCGGCGGGCTGGCCGCTGCCTTCCGCGATCCGCGGGTCGTCGAGGCGATCACCTGGACCACGGGCGGGATCATGGCGACGGTGACCCAGTGGAGCGGCCGGGATTCTCAGGCTCAGACGGTGCCCTGGGCTCACCTGACGGACGCGGCCAGCGCCGCCGCCTTTGCCGCGGCCATCGCGGCGCAGGCGCGTGCCTTTGTCGCCTCGTACACGGCCATCGGCGAGGCGCTGATCCATGCCGAGGCGCTGGGAGCGTCCAACCCGCTGCATTGCACGCGCCGGGTGATCGATGTCTCGGGCGACGGCGCCTCGAACCAGGGCGCCCCGCCGCACCAGATCGCCGCGGCACTGGCCGCCGCCGGAGTGACCGTGAACGGGCTGGTGATCCTGGGCGCCTGGCCGGACCCGAAGGCCTTCTATCTGGAAAACGTGATCGGGGGCGAAGGCGCGTTCCTCGAGGTCGCCGACCAGTTCTCGGACTATCCGGCGGCGATCCGGCGCAAACTGCTGCGCGAGCTGGCGCCGCAACTGGCGGCGCGCTGAGATGCGGGCAGGCCACATGATATCCGCTCTCGCGACGATGCTGACGGTAACATCCGGCCCGGCGATGGCGGCCTGCAAGCTGGCGCTGGTGCTGGGTCTGGATATCTCGTCCAGCGTCAACTCGCGCGAATACGACATCCAGCTCCAGGGCCTGGCGCGCGCCTTCCGGACGCCGGAGGTCGCCGAGGCGATCCTGGCACCCGAGGGCGCCGGGATCGCGGTGATCGTCTACGAGTGGTCGGGCTATAACCAGCAGGATGTGGTGGTTCCCTGGACGATGCTTGATACGCCCGGGGCCATAGGCGCCTTCGCCGACAGGCTGGCGGTGCATCGCCGGCCCTATACCGACCTGACCACCGCGCTAGGGAAGGCGGTTGAATACGGCGCGCAGATGTTCTCGCGCGCACCGGGCTGTGCACGGCGGGTGATCGATCTGTCCGGTGACGGCACCAACAATGACGGGCCGGAACCGGAGTATTATCGCCGCCGCGGGGTCCTGGAAGGGATCACCATCAACGGCCTGGCGATTCAGGGGGCGGTCCCGGATCCGGCGGAGTATTACCGCAAACAGGTCATCCAGGGGCCTGGCGCCTTCGTGGCGCTGGCGCGCGACTTCGACGATTATCCCTCGGTCATCATCGGCAAGCTGCTGCGCGAGATCGACCAGGAGATGATCATGGGGGACGCGCGATGAGGGCGGTTGCGCTGATTTGCGCGCTTGCGCTGGCACCCGCGCCGGCGGCCGCTTGTGGGCTGGAGCTGATCCTGGCGGTCGATGTCTCGGGCAGCATCGATTCCGACGAGTTCGACTTGCAGACCGGCGGCACGGCCGACGCGTTCCGGCACCCCTCGCTGATTGCGGCGGTCGGTCAGCTCGACGGCGGCATGCTGGTGACGCTGACCCATTGGTCCGGATCGACCCGGCAGCGCCAGATGACCGGCTGGCACCTGGTCACCGATGCCGCCTCGGCCGCGGCCTTCGCCGCCGAGACCCGCAGCGCGGGCCGGGCGTGGCGCAACTTCTCGACCGCCGTCGGCGAGGCACTGGCCCATGCCGCCGGCGTCAGTGCCGGGGCGCCGGCGCCCTGCAAGCGGCGGGTGATCGACATCTCCGGCGACGGCGTCTCGAACGAGGGCCAGAAACCGCGCGGGATCGCCAATGCGCTTGCCGCGCAGGGCTACACGGTCAACGGGCTGGTGATCCGCGGCGCCGATCCCGACCCGGTGCCGTTCTACCGCAGCGAGGTGATCGCCGGCCCGGGCGCCTTCGTCGAGATCGCCGACGGTTTCGAGGACTACCCCCGCGCGATCCTGCGCAAGCTGCTGCGCGAGATCGAGCAGCCGATGATCTTGTCCGATGCAGCGGGCGAGCGAGCGCTGGGTCTTCCGAATCCCGCGGCGATGGCCTATATGTCGGGTGTCCCCTCGGGGACTATGGCGATAAACGCGCCCGTAATAAGCGGATCGGACCCGGGGGCGGTACCCGGCGGCTCCACCAACATCCCGTCTTGGAGGGACGAGGGGCCGAAACAGGATCGACGGACGTGTAAAGGGGATGGCTTTCGCTCGGCTGGGTGCCACCGTTATCGGCCCGAACAGTACAGTTGCCAATGACAACCGTGCTCCGGTGGCCGTTGCTGCGTAATGCAGCAACCAAACCGAAACTTAAGTCCTGAGGCTTAGCCGCTTCAGGCGGGGTTCGCAGGCACCTGGCAACAGAAGCCTGCACTTCCTCCCCTGCATGGCACAGACCTTCCCCGCAATCGAAGAATTTCCCGGGGCCTGTGCCGCCGTGTCCGGCAATGGCGGCGGGCATCGCAACCTTGCACCGTTTCTCAACAACTTGACCAGAATGTGACGGAAGCGCTTTCCTCGACGTGCGAATCGGCTATGGTCCGGCGAGGCGAGAAGGGGCGGCGACCTGATGACGAGCAGCAAATCGCTGAATTACGGGCGCTACATGGAAAAGGCCATGCGCGGCGTCATGGCCGAAGTCCTCGGCCATGTGGCGCGTCACGGCCTGCCCGGCGACCACTATTTCTACATCACCTTCGAGACCGGCCACCCCGGCGTCGACATCCCGGACTGGCTGCGTGAGCGCTACCCGAACGAGACCATGATCGTGCTGCAGGAATGGTTCGAGGACCTCGCGGTGATGGGCGACCGCTTCCGCGTGACGCTGAACTTCTCGAACCAGCCCGAGACGCTGGTGATCCCCTTCGATGCGGTGAAGACCTTCGTCGATCCCTCGGCCAAGTTCGGCCTGAAGTTCGACGACCACGAGAGCGACGAGATGGTCCTCGACGTCGATGACATCGCGGATGAGCGCGCCGCGGACCAGGGCGCCCGCGATGCCGTGGAGGGCGCCCCGGAAGACGACCCGGACGGCACCGACGGCGGCAAGCCGCGGACCTCGGCCGATGTGGTCAGCCTGGACCGGTTCCGCAAGGGCTGAGGGGGTCGGCGGTGGCAGCCACCGGCCGGGCGCGTTCCGCATTTCCGTTCCACCGTCCCCGGGGGCGTGGCGTCCGGCGGTCTTGACATGCGCGGCCGGGCGGGTGCTGTTGTAGACGGTCCGTCGACGAGCGGGTCGCCCGGCACTGAAGCGGAGCGCGGACAGCCCCCCATGCCTCGAAAAGCCTCACTTGTCGCGCTGCTGGCCGCGGTGACCGCGATCGGGCCGTTCTCGTTGCAGGCGCTTTCGCCGGCGCTGCCCGACATCTCGGCGGATTTCTCGGTGCCGCCCGCGGTGGCGCAGCTGATGCTGTCGCTGTCGCTGGTGGCGATGGCGGTCACGACGCTGGCCTGGGGGCCGGTCTCGGACCGGCTGGGCCGCCGCCCGGTGATGGTGGCCGGAATGCTGCTGGCCGGGGCCGGATCCGCCTTGGCGGCGACGGCGCCCAATATCTGGCTGGCGGTGCTGGGCCGGCTGATGCAGGCGTCCGGCGCGGTCGCGGGGATGGTGCTGGCGCGCGCCGTGGCGCAGGACCTCTACGGCAAGGCCGGCGCGGCGGCGGTGATCGGCCAGATCACCGCGGCGATGGTGGTGGCACCGATGGTGGCCCCGGCGCTGAGCGGCCTGATCGTCGAGCGGGTCGGCTGGCGCGGCATCTTCGCGCTGGTCGCGGCGGCGGCCGCGATCCTCGCAATCTGGGCTGCGGCGCGGTTGCCCGAGACCGTCACCAAAGGGCCGCGCGAACATCCGCTGGCCACGATCAGCGCCTTCGGCCAGATCGGCCGCCAGCGCGTCTTCTGGGCCCATGCCACCTTCGGCGCCTGCTCGCTGTCGGGGTTCCTGTTCTTCGTCGGCGCCGCGCCCTATGTGATGCAGGAGGCCTATGGCACGGGCCCCAGCGTCTACGGGTTCTTCTTCATGCCGCTGGCGGCCACCTACATGCTGGCCAACATGGCCTGCGGGCGCCTGACCGCGCGCCATGGCGCGCGGCGGATGATCGTCCTTGGCGGCGGGCTGACCATCGGCGCGATGGCGGCCGGGCTGATCGCCCTGTCGCTGGGCTTCGACAATCCGCTGGGGCTGATGATCCCGGCCTTCTTCCACTCGGTGGGTGCCGGGCTGTCGGTGCCGAACTCGGTGGCCGGCGCGGTCGGCGCCGCGCCGGACCGCGCCGGGGCGGCCTCGGGTCTGCTCGGCTTCATCCAGTTCCTCTCGGCGGCGCTGACCACACAGGTCGCGGGCTTCCTGCCGCATGACGTGGCCGGGCCGACCCTGACGGGGATGACGCTGCTCTCGACCGCCGGCCTCCTCAGCTACCTGGCGCTCTCCGGCCGCCCGGCGGTCGCAGGCGCCACCGGTCCGGCCCCGCACGGGTGAGGGCGGCCAGCCGCCGCCGGCAGACCGGCGCCCGGACCTGCCCTTTCAAACAGGCGATGTCGCCGCCGGGCAGGGTCAACTCCGGATAGCCCTGCGGGTCGCCCCCGACCGGCGGTTGGCACAGCCTTCCCCGTGCTGCCGCCAACATGCCGTGAGACACCCGTGACCCGGTTCGTTTGCGGGCAGGGCGCTCGATTCGCCGGGACTTTTGCAGCGCAATATTTTCGCTTTTCCGGTGAAAATGGGGGCTTGCGCCCCTGATCGAATCTCCATATACAGCGCGCTCACCGGCGGCGGGGCGCTACCAAGTGTCCGCCGCCGATTGTTTCCGGGGTCCTCGCGGGCCGGGGAAACCGCTCTTTGAAATTTGAATGAGAGAAGGGATATGCGGGCGGTTTGGTCGTTTCGGCGGCGGACTGTTTGTATATCGTCTCCCTAGGGTTTTCCTGCAGCGATGCGGG
>DATHZU010000481.1:0-2433 GCA_035458445.1 Thermohalobaculum sp.
CTTGGCGCCCATCCGCCGTGCAACCCCGCCGACTTCGCTCGCAAGCGTGTGGTAGGACGCAACCGCCTCGACCGTCTCGGGATCGCGGCGGCCGGGGATCGGCGGCAACTCGCGGTGAATGAACACCTCGTGAACCAGCAGATCGGCACCGCGACCCGCGGCGATCAGCGCCTCGGACACCGCCGTGTCGCCCGAGATCACGGCCGTCTTGCCACCGGCGCGGAATACGAAGCCGTAGGCCGGCGCCACAGGTCCGTGGTTTACCAGCACCGGCTCGATCTCCAGATCGCCGACTGTGATCCTGCGGCCCGGCGCGAGCGTGGTGCAATCGACCCCGAGCCCGGTTGCCGATGGGCGCTTCTCGAACGCGATGCGCAGCGTGCGTTCATCCTCCCAGGCGGCCATGGTGGCCTCGATCACCGGGGTTACGGTCTCCGGGCAGTAGATGTCCCAGGGCTCGGACCGGCCCTGGTGCCAACTCGACACGACGAGCTGGTAGAAATCGACCAGGTGGTCCGAGTGCAGATGCGTTACCAGAAGCGCGTCGATCCGCGCCCCGGGGCAGCCTGCCGCCACCAGACGCTGCGTCACCATCGAGCCGCAATCCACCAGGACCCGTGCCCGATCGGTCTCGACCAGCGTTGCGGCCCCGCCCCGGCGCGGATGGGCGACCGGGCAGCCGGTTCCTAGCAGCGTGACCTTCATTGGCCCTCAACCGGTAAAATTGCGGCTCTTGCGCAGGATCTTCCAGGCCTTCAGGACGCGCGCCAGCCGTTCCGGATCCGGATTGTGGCCGCCATTCATGTCCGGATGCAGGTCCTTGACCAGTTCGCGGTAGCGCGCGCGCACCTCGGTGCGGGTCTCGAACTGGTGCGGCAGGCTGAGGGCGTTCATCGCCTGCTGCTCCTCGCGCGTCAGCCTGCGGCGGCGCGGGGCATCGTTCGAGGCCTGGCCGGGATTCAGCGTCGCGGCCGAGCCAAGCACCTCGAACGGGTCGCGAAAGCCCCAGCGCGCCCAGGCATTCCCCTCGGCATGAGGATGCATTCCCATCGGCGCCCGCGGTCCGCTGCCGAAACTCCAGGTCGGGCGCTCCCAGACCCTGTCGGCGCGGAACTGAGCGTCGAGCTCGTTCTCGCTCCAGTCGGCGAAGAAGTTCCAGGTGGCGTTGTAGTTGCGAACATGCTCCAGGCAGAACCACCGGTACTCGTTCAGCCGGTCGGGCGAATGCGGCGCCCGGTAGGACCCGGCCTGGCCGCAGCCCGGCCAGTCGCAAACCTTGCGCGAGGTCTCGAACGCGCCGCTCATTCGGCGCGGGCGCTGACGCCGCTCCTTGTCGGCGGCGGCCGAGACATCGTATTCAAGGGGCGAGCGGCTTCGCATCTGGGTCCTGATCCCGGGTCCTGAGTCGGACGAGAATACAGCAAGCAAACCAGAAATCGATAGCTTGACAGGGAGGAAAATGGGGTGGGTGTTGCCGAAATCATGACCAGAAAGCTGAAACAGGCCTTCCAGCCCGAGTTGCTGGAGCTGATCGACGACAGCGAGAAGCACCGGGGCCATGGCGGCTGGCGCGAGGGCGGCGAGAGCCACTTCAACCTTCGGATGGTCTCGGCGGCCTTTGCGGGGCAGGGCAGGGTGCAGCGTCAGCGCGCCGTGAACAAGGTGCTGGTGGAGGAACTGGCCGGCCCGGTCCACGCCCTGTCGATGGAGCTGAAGGCGCCGGGCGAGTGAACCGCGAGCGGCCTACCGCTCGTCCGAACCCTGGCCGCCCGGCCCGCGCACGACCTCGCCCAGCCGCAATTCCGGGTTGTCGCTGACAGTCGGCTCGCGGCCCATCCCCGGCCCCCGGGCGGGCGTCGGCACGGCCCGCAGTTGCGGCTCGCCATCGCCCCGCGCCGGTGCCTGGCGCTGCGCCTTCTCGACCGGGCGCCGGAACACCATAACGGCCCGGTGCGCCTCATGCCTGCGGCCCAGCCAGCCGTTGCGCTCGATCACCGGCAGGATATCGGTGCGCAGATATTCCCAGCCGTCCCGGGCCTCGGCCTTCAGGATCTCGTCGAAGGCCGCGGCGACCCGGTCCGAGGCCGAACGCGCGCCCTTCCGGCGCTTGCCCTTCTCCGGGGCGCCGACTGTTTTGTATTCAAAGTCCATGATGACGGTTTCCTCCCCCCTCGAACGGTTTCCCCGCCCCGAGTTTTTGTGAGTCACTCTATCCTGCCCGCGGAAGCGCGCCGGGGCAATGGGGTGATGGGCGGCCTATTCGATCCCCAGCTTGGCGCGGACCAGCGCCTGCACCGCCTGCGGATTGGCCTTGCCCCCGGTCGCCTTCATCACCTGGCCGACGAACCAGCCGGCCATCGCGGGCTTCTCGCGCGCCTGCGCCGCCTTGTCGGGGTTGGCGGCCAGCACCTCGTCAACCGCCGCCTCGATGGC
>DATHZU010000482.1:0-4535 GCA_035458445.1 Thermohalobaculum sp.
CAAACGTGTACGACGTAGCATCCAGGTCCCAGACGGTGCCGACATCCACGAAGGCCCCGCCAAAGACGCCAAGCTCCTCGGGCAGGCCGAGCGGGAACGACGTCTCAAAACGCGCCGCGGCGAAATAGTTCCCGCCCAGCGCATCGTCCACCGGGATGTTGCCGAACAGCGCGGTGGCAATCGTGTTGGAGTCGCGCGGCACCGCGCCGGCAGTGCGGAAGCCGCGAAGGCTGTCGCCGCCAAGGAAAAAGCGCTCGGTGACGCGGGTGTCCTTGCCGAACCCGACCAGGGCTCCGCCCTCGACCTCGGCGCTGGCGACAACCCGGTCGTCCAGGAAACCCTGCCAGATTTTCGCCCGCGCACGTGACCTCAAGTATCGCGACGCGCCGCCGAGTCCGGCCACATCCTGTTCGAACGACGCGACATAGCCGCCCGTCGGCTCCAGCTTGTCGTCGCGCCGGTCGTAGAACAGTTCGTAACCGACCGACGAGGTAACCCGCTTGCCCTGGTCGCGCGTGATCAGCGGCGAGGCAAAACCGGATGTCGAAACGTTGTCGGTGACAAAGTTGTACTTCAGGCTCAAAGACAGATCTTCGGCCAGCGGAAAACCGACCCGGGGGCCGATCCCGTAGGAATTCGTGGTGAACGAGGAATCGTCGGTCCGGTTGTCGTGGATGAAGAAACCCGCGGCAGTCACCGACAGGTCACGATCGAGGAAGCGCGGCTCGGTAAAGCTGAGGTTGTAGATCTGGGTATCGCCGGCCGCCGTGACCTTGGCATTCACGATCTGCCCGCGGCCGAGGAAGTTGCGCTCGGTCAGCGCGATGTTGCCGATCACGCCGCTCGACGACGAGAACCCGACGCCCAGCGAAAGGCTGCCCGTCGACTGCTCCTGCACCTTCACGGTCAGCACCGCGCGATCGCTGGCGCTGCCCTGCGAGGTCTCGATCTCGGCGGTCCTGAAATACCCCAGCCCACGGATGTTCGAGCGGGACTCGCGGATCTTGCGGGTGTCGAAGGCATCGCCCTCCACCAGCTCGATATCGCGCCTGATCACCCGGTCCAGGGTCCGCAGATTGCCCTCGATCTCGATGCGCTCGACAAAGATCTTGCTGCCCTCGTCCAGCTCGAACGTCAGATTGATGACCCGGTCCTCGGTGTTCTTGTCGGCCCGCGGATTGGTCTGGACGAAGGCATAGCCCCGCTGGCCAGCGAGGTCGGTCAGATCGTTGGCGATCTCCTCGACCTTGTTCGCGTTGTAGGTATCGCCCTCCAGGTCGTCGGGCAGCGCAGCCCTGAATTCCTCGGGGTCCAGGCCGCGCGCGTTCACCTGCACGTCCATGGTCCCGAACGTGTACTCCTCGCCCTCGGACACCGTGAAGGTGATGAAGAAATCCTCGCGATCCGGCGTCAGCTCGGCCGTCGCGGACAGCACGGTGAAATCCGCATAGCCGCGCGACAGGTAGAACTGGCGCAGCAGCTGCTTGTCCAGTTCCAGCCGGTCCGGGTCGTAGACGTCACCCGAGAACAGCATCGACAGGAAGCCGCTCTCCGAGGTCTCGATGACGCGGCGCAGCTTGCGGTCCGAGAACCGCTCGTTGCCGACGAAGTCGATCGAGCTGATCCCGGTGACTTCGCCTTCGCTGATCTCGAAGACCAGATCCACGCGGTTCTCGTCGCGCTCGATGATCACCGGCTCGACCTGCGCGCCGTAGCGGCCGAGACGGCGGTAGACCTCGATGATCGACTGGGCATCGGCCTCGGCATCCGACCGGGTGAACGGCAGGCGCGGACGAAGCTTGATGATCTTCTCCAGATCCTCGTCCTTCAGCTTGCTGTTGCCCTCGAAGGCGATCACGTTGATCGACGGGTTCTCGACGACCTGGACGACGACCTCGGACGGTCCCGGAATCACCTGCACATCGCGGAACAGCCCCGTGTCGAACAGCCGGCGGACCGCGCCGTTCAGGTCCTCGGCCGTGACCGGCCGGTCCGTCGGAAGCTGCATGTAGGCAAGGATCGTGGCCACCTCGATCCGCCGGTTGCCACTGACGGTGATCTGAGTCCCGGTATCCGCGACCTGCGCCGCAGCCTGGCCTGCCGTCAACGGGTTGGCGGGTCCCGGGACGATCTGCGGCGCCGCTATCGCGAAAACCAATCCCAGGGCCAATGCGCGTGTCGCACGGCACCCGATCCAAGTGGCAAGATGCATCTTAATCCCTCCCGGGCCGCGGTCCCGATCGACGCCAGGTATCCGCGTGCCGGCCTGTCCCATCCGTTGCTTGGGCTACTGGAGCCACCTCAAGTCATTATACGTCACGAATACCAACAGCAAGAGCACGAGCGACAGCCCCACCATGGTTCCGATCTTCATCGCGGCCGGCCCGACCGGCTTTCGCCGCACGGCCTCGATGGCGTAGAACATCAGGTGCCCGCCATCCAGCACCGGGATCGGGAACAGGTTGATCAGCCCGATCGAGGTCGACAGCAGCGCGATCAGCAGGATCAGCGACGACGTGCCCTGCTCGGCGACCTGCCCGGACATCTTGGCGATGCGGATCGGACCGCCCAGCTGGCTGTGATCGGCCCCGTCGAAGATCATCCGGCCGATATACTTGACGGTCTCCGAGATGATCCCCCAGGTCTTTACCGCGCCGATGCCAACCGCGTCGTGAACCGGAATCGGCAACTGGACCGGCGAGAATTCCGCCACCGAGGACAGGATGATCCCCATGGTCGGCAGCATCGCGAGTTCCTCGGTGACCGGGTGCTTGCGCTCGACCATCTTCGGCACGAAATGCACCGTGAACCGTTTGCCCTCGCGCTGCAGCTCCACTTCGACCGGCTCACCCTCGGCCTTGTAGATGGTCAGCCGCTGCAGTTCCTCGACCGTATGGATCGGCGAGCCGTCGATGGCCACCACCAGGTCGCCATACAGCATCCCCACATCGGCCGCCGGCATGGTGGGGTTGACCTCGACGATCCGGGCCATCTGGTAATCCGAGATGGTCACCGGCAGGCGGTCGGTGCCGCGCTCGACGACGACCGTCACCGGGGCGCCCTCGTTCTCGGCCAGGGTGCTCAGGAAATCCCCGAAGGTCGCGACCTCGGTGCCGGCCACCGAGATGATCCGGTCGCCGGTCCGGATATCGGTATGCGCCGCCGATGGCCCGACCTCGCCGACGACGGGCTCTTCCGAAGGGCGGCCCTGGTACATCGCCATTCCGGCGATCAGCACGATCGACAGCAGGAAGTTCGCGACCGGCCCTGCGCTGACGGTCAGCGTCCGCTGCAACAGCCTGGCATTGTGGAAGGCGCTCTTGCGCTGCTCCGGCGTCAGGTCGTCGTCACCGACCCGCCCGGCGCTGGCGGGGTCCATGTCGCCGGTGAAACGCACATAGCCGCCCAGCGGTATGGCGGCGATCTGCCAAACCGTCCCGCGCCGGTCGGTGCGGCGCAACAGGGGCGTCCCGAAGCCGATCGAAAAGACCTCGGCGTGGATTCCGCACCAGCGGCCGACGATGTAGTGGCCGAATTCGTGGACGAATACGATCACCGTCAGCACGATCAGGAACGGCACCACATAGCCGAGCGCACCGCCGATCAGTGGAATTTGTGCAAGCAGTTCCATCCAGTTTCCTTCGCGCCGCCCGTTCAGGCGGCAAAGCGTTTCACGAGTTCGCAGCCGATCCGCCGGGCATCCGCGTCGGTGGCATAGACGTGCTCCAGGCTTTCCGCCGCGGGCACCGTATCCATCCTCTCCATGACCTCGCGCACCAGATGGGCCATGTCGAGAAAACCGATGCGGCGATCGATGAAGGCGTCCAACGCCACTTCCTTCGCACCGTTAAGCACGCAACCGGCTACCCCACCGCGCGCCATCGCGTCACGCGCCAATCCCAACGCCGGGAAACGCTCCGGGTCGGGATCGTTGAATTCTAGCCGCGAAAGCCGTGCAAAATCCAGTCTTTCCACAGGCAGGGCGGGTCGCTCGGGCCAGGCCAGGGCATGGCCGATGGCCACCCGCATGTCCGGCGGGCCCAGATGTGCCAGCACCGATCCGTCGCGGAATCCCACCATCGAGTGGACGATCGACTGCGGATGGACGATCACCTCGATCCGCCCGGGATCGATGCCGAACAGGTGCTGCGCCTCGATCATCTCCAGCGCCTTGTTGAACATCGAGGCCGAGTCGATGGATATCCGGGCGCCCATGTCCCAGTTCGGATGCGCCACCGCCTGTTCCACCGTCACGCGGGCCATCTCGGCCAGGCTCATGTCGCGGAACGGCCCCCCCGAGGCGGTCAGGATCAGCCGTTCGATCGGGGTGCGCTCGGCGCAGGTCAGCTGGAAAATGGCGTTGTGCTCGCTGTCGACCGGCAGCAACCGCGCCCCCGAGCGTTTGATCTCGTCCAGCAGCAGCCCACCGGCGGCGACCAGGCACTCCTTGTTCGCCAGCGCGATGGTGGCGCCGCTGCGCACCGCGGCCAGGGTGGGCGCCAGCCCCGCCGCGCCGACGATGGCCGACATCACCC
>DATHZU010000483.1:0-4559 GCA_035458445.1 Thermohalobaculum sp.
CTATGCCCAACTCGGGCAGATGCCCGTATTCGTGGATAAAACGATGCGCCTGCGGGTTCATCTGGGAGCCGTAGCGCCGGGCAAAGCAGCGCGCCTGACGGCGCGTGCTGGCAAGAATGAACCGCGCCCGGCGCGCGGAGCGTAGCGGCCCGGTCACCACCCAGATCACGAGGTCCAGCGTGCGCCACGACTTCGCGCCCAGCGCGTTGCCCTCGTGCTGGCGGTAATGAACGCTCGGCTCGGGGTCGTCGATGATGCGCCCCATCGAGGCCGCGACCAGCGCCAGCCACCAGTCATGCATCATCGCCTCGTCGGGGATCGGCAGGGCGCGGTCGCGCAGCGCAGCGTTGCCGATCATGGCGCAGCCGGTAATCGAATTCTGCAACGCCAGGATGATCCATGGAGCGTCGCGGTCCGGCCAGGCCAGCCGCTGGTGGCGCCAGAAGCTGGGCGCGGCGGTGCGCAGGTCGGCATCGGCCACCGTCATGTCTGTATGGACAATAATTGGAGTCTCGGCCCCATGCGCCGCCTCCGCCGCAAGCATGGCGGCCCGCAGCCGGGCAACCTTGTCCGGCATCCAGACATCGTCCTGATCGCACAACAGGAAATGGTCGGCCCGGCTCTCGGCCAGCAAGGCGCCGAAATTGCCCGAAGCGCCCAGAGTGGCGCGCCCGTCCTCGACCAGCCGGAACCGGCCCGGATGCGCCGCGCCCCAGTCCTGCAGCATCGCCACCGATGCGTCCGCCGAGCCGTCGTCGCGGGCCACCAGAACCCAGTCCTGATCGGTCTGCGCATCCAGCGAGGCCAGCAACTCGCCGAGGAACCGGGCGCCGTTATAGGTTGCCAGCAAGACCTCGGTGCGCGCCATGACGTGTCTGATCCCGGATCGCTTCCCTCGCGCCGAGGGTCGAAGAGCTGGCGGCAGCCGCCAGGTAGAACATGCCCCGGCCAGATCCGGATCGCATCCGCCTAACTTGAGGCCCCCGCGAAATGAAGCCAAGCGAAAATCATCGCCGCGATGGACGGCGAGTCAACCTTCCATTAAAAAACATCGTTGATGACTCGGTGCCACGGAACAGAGCCCGTGGAAACGCGCGCAGCTTCGTTCACGGTATCGGCTCCGGGCGCGCCGGACTGGCCGATCCAGCGGGAAGGGAGTCTGCGATGACCCAGGCGGGATCGACCGGTGTTTGAGACGACCCCTCTGCAGGACCTGCTGATCGTGCGCCCGGCGCGGCACATGGACCCCCGCGGTTTCTTTTCCGAGACCTGGAGCCGGCGGCACTGGCAGACGCAGGGCCTCGACCCGGACTGGTGCCAGGACAACCATTCGCTGTCGCGCGAGGTGGGCGTGCTGAGGGGCCTGCATTACCAGTCGCCGCCGATGGCGCAGGCAAAGCTGGTGCGTTGCTCGCGCGGGCGGATATGGGACGTGGCGGTCGATGCCCGCCATGGCTCGCCCAGCTTCGGCAAGCATTTCGGCATCGAGCTCAGTGCCGAGAACTGGTGTCAGCTTTACATCCCCCGCGGGTTCCTGCACGGCTTTCTGACCCTCGAACCGAATACCGAGGTCCAGTACAAGGCCGACAACCCATATGCCCCCGACTGCGACGGCGCGGTCCGTTGGGACGACCCGGACCTCGCCATCGGCTGGCCCGTTGACGGAGTGCCGGTGCTGTCGGGCAAGGACGCGGCGGCGCCGCGCTTCAGCGAATGGGAAAGCCCGTTCAGATACGGAGAGACTGCATGAAAATCCTGGTCACCGGCGGCGCGGGCTTCATCGGATCGGCGGTGATCCGGCAACTGATCCGCCAGACTGACGCGACCGTGGTCAATCTGGACAAGCTGACCTATGCGGCGACCCCGGAGGCGCTGGAGGACTGTGCCGCAGACCCGCGCTACAAGCTGGTCAAGGGCGACATCCGCGACCGCGAGCTGGTGGCCGGGCTGTTCGAGGAGCACGACCCCGACGCGGTGATGCATCTGGCCGCCGAGAGCCATGTGGACCGCTCGATCGACGGGCCGGACGACTTCCTGCAGACCAACATCTTCGGCACCTTCACCCTGCTCGAGGCGGCGCGCGCCTGGAGCGCCGGGCGCAAGGGCGGGTTCCGGTTCCACCACATCTCGACCGACGAGGTCTACGGAACCCTCGGCATGAACGACCCTGCCTTCACCGAGGACACGCCCTATACCCCGAACAGCCCCTATTCGGCCTCGAAGGCGGCGTCGGACCATCTGGTGCGCGCCTGGGGCGAGACCTACGGGATGGAGGTCGTGACCTCGAATTGCTCGAACAATTACGGGCCTTGGCAGTTCCCGGAAAAGCTGATCCCGGTGATCCTGATCGCGGCGTCCGAAGGCAAACCCCTGCCGGTGTACGGCAAGGGCGAAAACGTGCGCGACTGGCTGCATGTAGAAGACCACGCCCGGGCGCTGCGGCTGGTGATGGAGAAGGGAACTCCGGGGCAGACCTACAATATCGGCGGCAATGCCGAGCGCCGGAACATCGACGTGGTCCGCCGCATCTGCGCGCTGATGGACGAACACTTCCCGAATGCCGCCCCTCATGACCGGCTGATCGAATATGTGACCGACCGGCCCGGCCACGACCTGCGCTATGCGGTGGATTCCTCGAAGATCCGCCGCGAGCTGGGCTGGGAGCCGCAGGAGACCTTCGAGACCGGGCTGGCAGGCACCGTCGCCTGGTACATGGAGAACGCGGACTGGTGGCGCGATATCCGAGCCAAGCGTTATGCCGGCACCCGGTTGGGGCTGAAGAGCGCCTGACATGCGGGTGATGGTGACCGGCAAGTCCGGACAACTCGCCCGCGCTCTGGCTCAGGTGTCGACGGGCCGGGATGATTTGTCCTTTCACGGCCGCGACACGGTGGACCTGGCGAAGGCGGGTGCCGCTGCGAAGGCCATCGCCGCGGCGCGGCCTGATCTGGTGATCAACGCAGCCGCCTACACGGCCGTCGACCAGGCCGAGAGCGAACCGGAGGCCGCCCACCGCCTGAATGCCGCGGCGCCTGGCGAGATCGCCGGGGCCTGCGCCGATGCCGGGGCGGCGCTGATCCATATCTCGACCGATTACGTATTCGACGGCACCGGCGCGCGTGCCTACCGCGAGACCGACGCCACCGGGCCGATCGGGGTCTACGGCGCCAGCAAGCTGGCGGGCGAGGCGGCGGCGCTGACGGCCAATCCCCGGACCGTGGTGCTGCGCACCTCGTGGGTCTATTCGCCCTGGGGGCGCAACTTCGTGCTGACCATGCTGAACCTCGCCCGCACGCGGCCGGAACTGCGCATTGTCGACGACCAGCGCGGCAACCCGACCTCGGCGCTGGACCTGGCCGAGGCCTGCTCGGGGCTGGCCCCGCGGCTGGCAGGCGCTGCGGCTGGCGATCCGGTCTGGGGGCTCTACCACTATGCCGGCCGGGGCACCTGCTCGTGGGCCGATTTCGCCGCGGAAATCTTCGCCCTCGCCGCCCGCCACGGCGTCCCGGTCCCGCAGATCGAGCGGATCGGCACCGCGGACTACCCCACCCCCGCCCGCCGCCCGGCGAATTCGGCGCTGGACACCAGCAAGTTCGAGGCGACATTCGGGATGGATACCGTTCCGTGGCAACAGGCGCTGGCGCGCGTCATCGGCATGATCATGAAGGAGAGCAGCGCATGAAGGGCATCATCCTGGCCGGGGGATCGGGAACCCGGCTCCATCCGCTGACGCTGTCGGTCTCGAAGCAACTGCTGCCGATCTACGACAAGCCGATGATCTACTACCCGCTGTCGGTGCTGATGCTAGCGGGGATCCGCGACATCCTGGTGATCACCACGCCCGAGGACGCGGCGCAATTCCAGCGACTGCTCGGCGACGGCGCGCAATGGGGGATCGATCTGACATTCGCCCAGCAGCCGAAGCCCGAGGGGCTGGCCCAGGCCTTCCTGATCGGCCGCGACTTCGTCGGCGACGACCCGGTGGCGCTGATCCTGGGCGACAACATCTTCTACGGGCACGGCCTGGTGGACCTGCTGGCCTCGGCCCGCGGGCGCGCGCGCGGCGCCACCGTCTTCGGCTACCAGGTCAGCGACCCGGAGCGCTACGGCGTGGTCGAGCTGAACGCCGAAGGCCGCGCCATCGGCATCGAGGAGAAACCGGCGCGGCCGAAATCGCACTACGCGGTGACGGGGCTCTATTTCTACGACAACGACGTGCTGGACATCGCGGCCAAGGTGCGCCCGTCGGGGCGGGGCGAGCTGGAGATCACCGACGTGAACCGGGTCTACATGGAGCGCGGCGACCTGCATGTCGAGCTGATGGGGCGCGGCTATGCCTGGCTGGATACCGGCACCTTCGACTCGCTGATCCAGGCCGGGCAGTTCGTGCAGACCGTCGAGGCGCGCCAGGGCCTGAAGATCGCCTCGCCCGAGGAAATCGCCTGGCGCCACGGTTGGATCGATGATGCGAAGCTCGACGCACAGGCGGCGAAGCTGGAGAAATCCGGATATGGCGACTATCTGCGCGGGCTGCGATCATGATGGCACACCGAGCCGAA
>DATHZU010000484.1:0-5569 GCA_035458445.1 Thermohalobaculum sp.
CTGCGCTCGATCCTGGCCTATGCCCGAACCACCCATATGCGCATCGTGACCCTGACGGACCACGCCTACATGGCCCGCGCCCAGCGCTTCTCGGACATCGTGCTGCCCTGCCACGTGGCCAGTTACGGCCTGATCCCCACCCATGCGACCCTGGCCAGCCTGCTGCGTCTGATCGCCATCGCCCATGTCAGCCAGGCGTCGGAGACGGCGATCCAGCGCTCCGAGATCATCGAGGCGATCAACGAGGAACTGGACATCATGGATTGACATGGCGCGCGCCCTTGCCTCCGCCGCCGAGGGTGAGGCGTTCGGGCGATCCCGCATGGTCATGGCTTCAAAGCGCGGATCGCCGCAGGTTATGTCGCGACCGGCGGCGTTTCTAATTCGCCGACAACTTCTCGATGAAGAGCCTTACCTCCGGCTCGATACGTTCGCAGAACGCCTCGGCGAGACGCGAGGGCGGGCGGTGGGCCGGCGTGAGGACAGCGATGTCATAGGGTAGGCGTGGTCGGAAGGGGCGGAAAGTCAACGCGCTATCGGCGCCGCCATGTCGCCTGTAGCTGACGGCGGTGATTTGATCGACGAGGGCATAGGCTGCCCCCTGCTCGACAAGAGTGAGCCCCGGAACAAAAACGCTGATCTCGAAACGCATGCGAAATCTCTTGCCGGCTTCGGCGAATGCCCGCGCAGCATTCTCGTAAGTGAAGTGTTCCTTGTACAGCGACGCCATTGGCGCGTTGTCGAGGTCGTCAGGTGTCAGTACTTTCTTGACCGCCAGCGGGTCATCTGCGCGCAAGGCACAGACGCATTCGATGTTGATCGGCTGGATGTTGACGGTCGCATGCCGCCCGGGCATTTCGGCGATCCCCACATCATATTGCTGCGAAGCGACCCACTCGCGAACCTTTTCCGATGTGCGCGTCATCAGCGAGACATCGACATCCGGGCGGTCCTTGACGAAATTCGCAACGATTTGCGGCAGCATGAACAGTGAGCCGCCCGGATAGCAGGCGACCTTCAGACGCCCGCGCTCGAGGTCGCCGATCTCGCGCATGGTCTGGGCGGAGCGGGTGACGCGGTCGAGAATCTCCTGGGTCTCTTCGAAGAAGAAATGCGCCTCGGGTCTTGGCACCAGCCGGCCCTTCTCCCGCTCGAACAGCGTGAAGCCGAGTTCCGCCTCGAGGCTTGCCAGCATGGCGCTGACCGATGGCTGGGTGCGCCCGAGCGCCCTCGCCGCCCCGCTGACCGAACCCGACCGCATGATCGCACGGAACGTCTGGAGCTGGCGAATTGATAGGTTGGGCGTCATTCGGTCAATATATAGAGGAATTCTATTGAACCAACAGAATTTCGGATTTGAGCCTATGGCGCGGCTGCGTCTAGCATCGCGGCACCGAAAGAATCGGGCCGAATACAAACAACAGGGATCCTCAAGATGGCTGGCAACAAAACCAACTTCACCCGCCGCAGCTTCCTCGGCGCCACGGCAATGGGCTCGGCGCTGCTGACGGCACCCTTCGTCAAGCCCTCATGGGCGGCCGAGCGCAAGATCACCGTGCGCGATCCGGGCGGGCCGTTCACCCCTGGCTTCGCCGCCGCCTTTTACGAACCCTTCAAGGCCGAGACCGGGATCGAGGTCGTCGGCATCCAGGGCGAACACGAGCCGACCGGCATGATCAAGGCGATGGTCGAGGCGCAGAACTACACCTGGGATGGCGCGCTGCTGTCGAAGTCCTCGCACCAGTCGCTGGTCAATATCGGCTATCTGGAGCCGATCGCGCCGGGCGGGCCGGGTCCGAACCTGAGCCGGGTGCCGGAGTCGCTCCGCGGCGAGTTCATCATGGGCACCGACGTCTATGCGACGCTGATCGCCTACCGCAAGGACACTCTGGGCGACAACGGCCCGAAGGGCTGGAAGGACTTCTGGGACGTCGAAAATGTCCCGGGCGCGCGGGCCCTGAGGAAGCACCCCTTCGACACCATGGAGGAGGCGCTGATGGCCGACGGTGTCGCGGCGGCCGACCTCTACCCGCTCGATTTCGACCGGGCCTTCGCCAGCCTCGACAAGATCAAGGACTCGGTCGACATCTGGTGGACCGGGGGCGCGCAGACCTCGCAACTGTTGAAGTCGGGCGAGGTCGACATGCTGCCCACCTGGAACGGCCGCGCCCAGGTCGCCATCGACGACGGCGCCCCGGTCGAGCTGGTCTGGGACGGCGCGCTCTACACCTATGAGGGCTGGACGATCCTCAAGGGCACGCCGAACGCCGACCTGATGCGCGAGTTCATCGAGTTCTGCGCCCAGGGCAAGCAGCAGGCGCTCTACACGCCGCATGTGGCTTACGGCCCGACCAATCCGAGCGCCTATGACCATATCGACCCCGAGCGGGCCAAGGTGCTGCCGACCAACCCGAAGTATCTGCCGAACATGATCGCGGTGGATACGGACTTCTGGGGCGAGAACAAGGACAGCGCCTCGGAGCGGTTCGAGGCCTGGCTGCTGTCCTGACGGCCTGAAGCCGATATCTGGGCAGGGCGCGGCTGCGCCCCGCCCGACCCACTCATCGACGCTGAGCCCACGCTGCCCCGGAGAACGTCTCCGGCCGGCACCGGATACCCAATGCATCGGAGGCTGACATGTCCGGCGACGACCTGAAGTTGAAGATCCGCTCGCTGCGCAAAACCTACGGTCCGGTGGTGGCATTGGACTCGGCCGATATCGACCTGCGTTCGGGCGAGTTCCTGACCCTGCTGGGTCCGTCCGGCTCGGGCAAGAGCACGTTGCTCTGGGCGGTGGCGGGGCTCAACGACCCCGACGACGGGCAGATCTGGATCGACGGGCGCGAGGCCACCCACCTGCCGCCCTTCATGCGCGGCATCGGCATGGTGTTCCAGAACTATGCCCTGTTCCCGCACATGACCATCGCGCAGAACATCGGCTTCCCGCTGGAGATGCGCAGGATGGGGCGGGCCGACCGCGACAAGGCGATCGCCCGGGTGCTGGACATGGTCAAGCTCGGCCATGTGGCGAACCGCTATCCGCGCGAGCTTTCGGGTGGCCAGCAGCAGCGGATCGCGCTGGCCCGCGCATTCGTCTACGAGCCGTCGATCATCCTGATGGACGAGCCCTTGGGCGCGCTCGACAAGAAGCTGCGCGATCACCTGCAGCTCGAGATCAAGCATCTGCACGAGCAGCTGGGGATCACGGTGATGTATGTCACCCACGACCAGGAAGAGGCGATGGTCATGTCCGACCGCATCTGCCTGATGAACGACGCGAGGATCGAACAAATCGGCAAGCCGGAGGAGCTCTACTTCCGCCCGGTCAGTGTATTTGCCGCCGACTTCCTGGGCGAGTCTAACCTGGTCGACGGTGTCATCCGCGAGATGAACGGCGATGCCTCGGTCGTCGAGATCGAGGGCGCCGGCATTGTCCGCGCGCTGCCCAACACCGCGCTGGCGTCGGGCGAGAAGATCAAGCTGATGACCCGACCCGAGGCGATCGACGTGCTGGGCGAGGGCGAGAGCCGCGCCAACGAGGTCGCCGGCACGCTGCGCGAGATCATCGTCAGCGGCGCCGCGACCAAGATGTTCGTTGAGCTGCCGGGCGGCGCCAGCATGCGCCTGACGCAGTTGACCCGCGCCGCTACCGAACGCCCGTCGCGCGGCGACCGGTTGCGCCTCGGCTGGGAGCAGCAGGCCGCCGTGGTGCTGAAGCATGCCGAGCTGGAGAGCGGGCTGTGACCGTTACCGCCGCGCGCGCCCTCGACGGCGCAAGGGCGCCCTCGCGCCTGTCGCGGCTGGTCCGGAGCCACGGGCGACTGGTGCCGGCACTGCTGTTCCTGGGTCTGTTCTTCGTGCTGCCGGTCTCGATGCTTCTCGGCCTCAGCTTCCTCGACGAGGATGGCGGCTTCAGCCTCGAGCACTACCAGCGGCTCTGGAACACGCCGGTCTATGCCCAGGTGCTTCTGATTACCCTGAAGACCGCCGGCTGGACCACGGTGCTCTGCATCGTCGGCGGCTATCCGGTGGCCTATCTGCTGGCGACTGTCGCCAAGACCACGCGGGCACGGCTGACCATCCTGGTGCTGATGCCGTTCTGGACCAGCTTCCTGGTGCGCACATTCGCCTGGATCGTGCTCTTGGGCCGCAAGGGGGCAGTAAACAACTTTCTGATCGACATCGGCCTGATCGAGCGGCCGATCAAGATGATCTTCAACTTCACCGGCGTGATGATCGGCATGAGCCACGCGCTGATGCCGCTGGCGGTGCTGACTATGCTGTCGGTCATGGAGGGGATCGGGCCGAACCTCTCGAAGGCGGGCGCGACCATGGGCGCGCGCGGCGGGCAGACCTTCTGGCGGATCTACTTCCCGCTGTCGGTACCGGGGATCGCCGCCGGCGGCATGCTGGTCTTCATCACCGCGCTCGGCTTCTTCATTACCCCGGCGCTGCTGGGTGGCGCGCGCGACACTGTGATCGTCCAGACCATCATCTTCCAGATCAAGGAGGTGTTGAACTGGGGCTTTGCTGGGGCGATCGGCGTGCTGCTGATGGTCTCGGTGCTGATCATCTTCTTCATATACGACAAGCTTCTGGGCCTCTCGACGCTGTCGGGCGGCGAGGCAAAGCGGGCCGGCAGCTTCGGCCAGAACCCGATCGGCTATGTGGGCGCGTTCCTCGGCGGGCTCTTCACACGGGGCATGGGGACGCTCTGCGAATGGATCGGCATCGCCTGGGACCGCATCTTCCCGCCGCGCCCCGACCGGCACCGCAAGGGCGCCGGGCGCGTGGCGATCTGGATGGTCGGGCTGCTGATCCTGGGCTTCCTCGCCCTGCCGGCGCTGTTCGTGATCCCGGTCTCGTTCACCGAGGAGGGCTTCCTTGGCTGGCCGCCGAAGGGTTTCTCGTTGCAATGGTATCAGGGGCTCTTCGAGTCCGAGCTCTGGGTCAACGCGGCCATGCGTTCATTCGCCGTCGCGATCATTTCGAGCGCGCTGGGGATGGTGCTGGGCGTGCCGGCGGCCTTCATGCTGGCGCGGCAATCCTTCGTCGGCAAGGGCGCGGTCTTCGCTTTCCTGGTCTCTCCGATCATCATCCCGAACATCTTCATCGCGGTGGGACTGTTCTTCCTCTACTCGAAGCTTGGCATGACCGGCACCACTGCGGGGCTGATCCTGGGTCACACGGTGCTGGCGATCCCCTATGTGGTGATCACCGTGCTGGCGGTGGTGAAGGGGTACGACCAGCGGCTGGACATGGCAGCCTGGACGCTGGGGGCAAACCGGCGCCAGACGCTGGTGCGCATCACCCTGCCGATCATCCGTTCGGGCATGATCGCGGCCTTCATGTTTGCCTTCGTCATCTCCTTCGACGAGTTGACCATCGCGCTCTTCGTTACCGGCGGCGAGGTCACGACCCTGCCGAAGCAGATGTGGGACGACGCGCTGTTGCGGGTCAGCCCGACATTGGCGGCGGTGGCGACGCTGCTGCTGCTGTTCATGTCAGGCTTCATCCTGGTGTCCGAGGTGATGCGGCGCCGGGCGGCGAAATACCGGTAGGACCGGCA
>DATHZU010000485.1:0-6202 GCA_035458445.1 Thermohalobaculum sp.
TCTGCACCAACAAGCCCGAGGGGCTCAGCCGCCAGGTGCTGGAGGGGGTGGCGCTGGACCGCCACCTGCGCGCCGTCGTCGGCGGCGACACCACCAAGGCGATGAAACCCGACCCGGAACCGCTGCGCCACTGTCTGGGCCTGCTGGGCGCGGGGCTGGACGAGGCCATCTATGTGGGCGACTCGGAGACCGACGCCGACACCGCCGCGGCGGCCGGTCTGGGCTTCGCGCTCTATTCCGGCGGCTACCGGAAGCGGCCGCTGGCGTTGTTCGAGGACTGTTTCGTGTTCCATGACTTCTCGGCCTTGACCGCCCATGTGATCGCCCGCGCCGCGGTCTGAGGCAATCTCCGGCCGGGGCTGACATTTGCCCGGCCCGTCCTAGGTCATGCGGAGACCCAAGGACGGAGAGCGCACAATGCACGGAACCTTTGCCGAGATTTTCGACATCGCCGCGGCCCGGAAGGGCGGCGCCACCGCCTTCGAAGCCACCCTGCCGGTGCCGAAGCCCGCGGCGGAGCTGGAAGAGATCCCCGCCGACCGGTGGCTGGCGGGCATGACCCGCGCGGTCTTTCAGGCCGGGTTCAGCTGGAAGGTGATCGAGGCCAAATGGCCCGGCTTCGAGGCGGTCTTCCATGGCTTCGACACCGGCCGCTGCGCGCTGATGTCCGACGACGATTTCGACGCGGCGGTGAAGGATGCGCGCATCGTGCGCAACGCCGCCAAGATCCGCTCGGTGGCCGAGAACGCCGCCTTCCTGAACGCGCTGACCCGCGAGCATGGCAGCGCCGGGAAAGCCTTCGCCCGGTGGCCGGCGGAGGACTACACCGGCCTGCTGGCGCTGCTGAAGAAACGCGGCTCGCGCCTCGGCGGCACCTCGGGGCAGTATTTCCTGCGGGCAATGGGGGTCGACGGCTTCGTACTCTCGCGCGACGTGGTCCGGGCGCTGATCCGCGAGGGGGTGGTCGAGAAGGAGCCCAGCTCGCAGCGCGACATGGCCCGGGTCCAGGCGGCCTTCGACCGCTGGCGGGCGGAATCCGGGCGGCCGATGAGCGCCATCAGCCGGACGCTGGCGAATTCGGTCGAGTGAGGCGCCTGCGCCGCCCTGGGGTCAGGACCCATGACCTGAGCGAAAGACCCGGATGACGGCTTGGAGACATTCGTTTTCCAGACCTCAAGTTTCCGATGCGGCCCCGCCCGGACGGCCGCACCGCGGGGAGGTCGGAGCCTGCCACCCCGATGCAAACGGAGGGCAGCGCACGGCCGCGGGTGTGCGCAGCCTTCTCGGAGCTTCGCCCTTTATGGTGCAAGACCTCCCCAAGCCGGGGCGGGCTGTGGCGCCGCGAAAGCGCACGCCCGGGGGGCGGTCGTGCGCTGCCCGGCGGCGCTGCGCGCCTTGATTCCGGGCAAAAGAGTCAAGGCGAAGACCGGCTGGTAAGGGTTCGAGGCGGGCCTTTGCTCGAAATTCATTCGAGGCTGCCATTGGCACGTTTCGGACCGAGCCTCAAAGCCTGCAATCTCGGTCAAATCAGATATTGGAAATCTTGCTCAGATGACGGCACCGCCCGCACCGCCGACCTTCAGCCAACGCAGATTCAAGGGCCCCGACCCTAATACCCCAGCCTCCGCCGCCCCATCAGGCGCAGCACCAGGTTCCGCCCTGCCCGCAGCACCGGGTACATGAGCCGCGAGGCCCGGGGCGAGCGGAACAGCGCATAGGTCAGCCGGTTGAAAAGCGTCGAGCGCGAGCTCATCAGCGCCAGCCGGTTCAGGCAGTCGGCGCCGTAATGCAGCTGCCCGTCCAGGCTGAGCAGCATTCCCTGGTCCAGCTCGTACCCCGCCCGGATCGCCGCCTCGACTTCCGGGCCGCGGTCGCGCGCATTGATCAGCCGCAGCCCGCCCACCGCCGCGCGCAGCCGTGTCAGCCGCGCATAGCGCGAGCAGAACGGGCACTCGCCGTCATAGATCAGGTAATTTCCGCCCTGCCGGTCCATCCGTCCGCCCGTTCGCTGCGATCGCCTATAGATTGGGGCTCGGGCGGGGCGAGGCAAGCATCATCGCTACGCCGTTCCCCGCCCGTGCCCGCAGGGTCTCACTTCGGCAGCACGCCGTTGATCACGTAATCCAGGATCTCGACCACCTGCTCCGGGGTCTCGGCGACCGCCTGGGCAGCCTCGTCGACCTCCTTCAGCGCGTGCTGGTGGTCGGCGGGGTGCAGGATGATCAGCGACTTGCCGAGCGCCGCGGCATAGCCGGCGTCGAAGGCGGCGTTCCACTGCTTGTACTGGGTGCCGAAGCGCACGACGACGATGTCGGCCCGCTCGATCAGGGTCCGTGTGCGCAGCGCGTTGACCCCGGCGCCCTTGCGGTCGTGCCAGAATTTCTTGTCCTCGGCGCCCAGGATCGCGACCCCGCAATCGTCCGAGGCGCCGTGGTCGGTGACCGGGGACGAGAAGCTGACCGGCAGGCCCCTGGCCGCCGCACCGGCCGAGATCACCTCGCGCCAGTCGGTATGAATCTCGCCGCTCAGATAGACGTTCCACTGCATCTCAGCCTCCGTTCCCGATACGCCACAGGTGCCACGGGGCGCGCGCTCTGGCAAGGACGCAGGGTCCGACGCGACGCGAGCCCCCGGCTGGCGGGGGCTCGCGGAACTGCCATCGGGCTATCGGTCGGGAGAGACATACGGAGGCCGGCGGGGGGCAGGCCGGCCTCCGTTACCCCGTCGCGGGGATCAGATCGCGATACCGGCTCCGGCCAGGGAATCGCTCGGCGTCGGGACCAGGGTCTGCCGGCCCATGCAGGCCAGCGCGGCGACGGTCTGGCGCGCCGGAAGTTCGGACAGCTCGAAGCGCTGCAGCACGCGCAGGGGCCGCCCGCCGCCGGGATCGCCCATCAAGGCCAGATCGGTGAACCTGCGAACCTCGCCCAGCAGCGGCTCGACCCGGGGTTTCAATTGCTCGATGATCCGGAACGCGATGCGCAGATCGGGGCGGTCGGTCAACGGCACGTGGAACCTGTGGGCGCTGGTGGCGGGGCGCTGGCCCAGCGTGTCACCGCCGGTCACCATGCGCTGCGAGCGGCCGGAGAGGGAGTCGGCCAGTATGCCGTCAGCGTCCGTCAGCGGTGCGATTGCCGCCGCGACCCTTGCCACGGCATCGTCCAGCGCCGCGCAATTCGCCGTGTCGGACTGCACCGGCGCCAGCGAGACGCGGCCATCGACCATCGCGAACTCCAGCCGCGGCAGGGTGAATGAGGGCAGCCGGTCGGCGACCGCCTGCAACGCGCGTTCGACGGACCAGCGGCTGCGCCCCTGGCCCAGCACGAACGGGGCATTGACAACCCCGTGGAGCCCGTGGCGCGAGACATCCCTGGTATAGCGGAGCATTTCGGCCGCATGGTCGAAATCCACCGGACGGGGCCGGATTTCACCCCGCTCGGCACACCAGCCCATCCAGCTGGCGCCAAACCGTGCCAGGCCGTCCGAGCGGCCGGGCACCCAGTACACAGCGTAGCGTTCGAATTCGTCCGGCATTGGGCCATTCCTTTACAGAACCTTAACAAAATCAGGTTCGGGAGATTCCTGGCTGCACTCTGTGACAAACGTCACACTCCGCCGTTCAAAACACCTTTTTGTGATCTCGGCGGTCTCGGCCGGCCGTGCGACCGCCTGCGGTCTGGCCTGTCCGCTTACAAGAAACTGGTCCCTGCGTTTTTACCGGTTAGGATGATGATGCCGCGCCAGTGCGGCAGGACGAAGCTCGGGGGCAGGAAACATGGCGGACGGGACGGAACCGAAGATCGAGACAAGCCCGCATGTCTCGGACGAGGTGCGCCGGACCACCTGCTACATGTGCGCCTGCCGCTGCGGCATCAATGTGCATCTGCGCGACGGCAAGGTCCGCTATATCGAAGGCAACCGCGACCATCCGGTGAACAAGGGCGTGCTCTGCGCCAAGGGCTCGGCGGGGATCATGCAGCACTACTCGCCCGCGCGGCTGAGGAAGCCCCTCAAGCGCACCGGCCCGCGCGGCTCGGGCGAGTTCGCCGAAATCGAGTGGGACGAGGCGCTGGAGATCGCCACCGGCTGGCTGGCAACGGTCCGGCGCGACGACCCGCACAAGCTGGCCTTCTTCACCGGGCGCGACCAGTCGCAGTCGCTGACCTCGTGGTGGGCGCAGCAATACGGCACCCCCAACTACGCCGCCCATGGCGGGTTCTGCTCGGTCAACATGGCGGCGGGCGGCATCTATACGCTGGGCGGCGCGTTCTGGGAGTTCGGCGCCACCGACTGGGACCGCACCAAGCTGTTCATGATCTTCGGCGTCGCCGAGGACCACGACTCGAACCCGATCAAGATCGGCCTCGGCAAGCTGAAGGGCCGGGGCGGCAAGGTGATCGCGGTCAATCCGGTGCGCACCGGCTACAATGCCATCGCCGACGAATGGGTCGGCATCACGCCCGGCACCGACGGGCTGTTCATCCTGGCGCTGGCGCACGAGTTGCTGCGCGCAGGCCAGGTGGATGTGGAGTACCTTTGCCGCTACACCAACGCGCCCTGGCTGGTCGACCGCAATCCGGGCGCTGGCTTCGGGCTGTTCCTGCGCGATGCGGAGGGCAAGGCCCTGGTCTGGGACCGGGTGACCGGCCAGGCGCAGCCCTTCGACGCCCCGGGCCTGAAGCCCGAGCTGAAGGGCGAGTTCCCGAACCCGGAGGGCGGCCATGCCAGCCCGGTCTTCGAGCTGATGGCGCGCAAGTATCTGGAGCCCGAATATGCGCCCGAGGCCGTGGCCGAGCGCTGCGGGCTGACACCCGGGCGGATCAGGGCAATCGCCGCCGAACTGGCGCGCGTGGCGTTTTCCGAGGAGATCGTCATCGAGCAGCCCTGGACCGATTTCCGGGGCGAGAAGCACGACCGCTTCATCGGCCGCCCCGTCAGCTTCCACGCCATGCGCGGCATCTCGGCCCATTCCAACGGCTTCCAGACCTGCCGGGCGCTGCATGTGCTTCAGCTTCTGCTGGGCTCGGTCGAGGTCCCGGGCGGCTTCCGCTTCAAGCCGCCCTATCCGAAGCCGATGGAGGCGCATCCCACGCCGCACAGCCGGACGGTGCTGGGCGGGCCGCTGAACGGGCCGCATCTGGGCTTTCCGCGCCAGCCGAGCGACCTGGCGCTCGAGCCGGACGGCACGCCGTCGCGGATCGACAAGGCCTTCACCTGGGAGAACCCGCTCTCCGCCCACGGGCTGATGCACATGGTGATCTCGAACGCCGCCGCGGGCGACCCCTACAAGATCGACGTGCTGTTCATGTACATGGCCAACATGGCCTGGAACTCGTCGATGAACACTGCCGGCGTGATGGACATGCTGACGGCGACGGACGAGAGCGGCGAGTACAAGATCCCGAAGATCATCTATTCCGACGCCTATTCCTCCGAGATGGTGGCCTATGCCGACCTGATCCTGCCCGACACCACCTATCTGGAACGCCACGACTGCATCAGCCTTCTGGACCGGCCGATCTGCGAGGCCGACGCGGTGGCGGATTCGATTCGCTGGCCGGTGGTGGACCCCGCCACCCAGGCCGAGGGCCGCGACGTGCGCGGCTTCCAGTCGGTGCTGATCGATCTCGGCGCCCGGCTGGGGCTGCCGAGCTTCGTGAACGAGGACGGCTCGGCCAAATACGCCGATTACGCCGACTACATGGTCAACCACCAGCGCCGCCCCGGCGTCGGCCCGCTGGCAGGCTTCCGCGGCAACGGCACGGAAAGCGGACGCGGTGCGCCGAACCCGGCGCAGCTGGAACGCTACATCGAGAACGGCGGTTTCTGGAGCGAACACATTCCGGCCGAGGCCGCCTACATGAAGCCGTTCAACGCCGCCTATCAGGACTGGGCGGTGAAGATGGGCTTCTTCGACAAGCCGCAGCCCTACGTGTTCCAGATCTATGTCGAGACGCTCCGCAAGTTCCAGCTGGCGGCGGAAGGCCACGGCGCGCACCAGCCGCCCGAGCATCTGCGCGCGCAGGTGAAGGCCGCCTTCGACCCGCTGCCGATCTGGTGGGAGCCGTTCGGGCAGGCGGCGGTGGACGCCGAGGAATATCCCCTCCACGCGGTCACCCAGCGCCCGGCGGCAATGTACCATTCCTGGGGCACCCAGAACGCCTGGCTTCGGCAGATCCACGGGCACAATCCCTTGTATGTG
>DATHZU010000486.1:0-2913 GCA_035458445.1 Thermohalobaculum sp.
GACTTTCACCCTTGCGCCAGCGATCCCAAAGCTCCGCGCTCTGGGCCGCTGAAAATCCAACTCGATGGTACTTCTTCTTCATGGCAATCGCTCCACATCACCTCCAAAGGGTATGTGTTGCGACGATCAATTGAACTCACCGGGGCAAACCGGACGCTCTGTCAGCGTGCGCTATGCGTATCCCTAACCCCAAGCCGACTTAGCCCGATCGTCGTTGAAGGCCCAGAGAAGACCCTGTCGATGTGAGCCCGATTGTCGCGGCTGCACGAGAAAACGGAAACCGACGCGATTACCCGAACTGCCCCGGCGTCTTTCGTTATGATGTGGCAAGAAATGGCAGTGTTCACCGCAATCTCCGCAAGATCCCGGGATCAGGGTAAATGGCGAAGCTATTCCGGCCTCAGCCGCAGGGTCATTTCCAGCTGCACGGAGGCGCCGAAGGGCAGTTGCGGCGCGCCGGTTGCTGTTCGAGCATGCCGTCCCGCATCGCCGAACGCGGCGATCAGCAGATCGGAGGCGCCGTCGATGACCCTCGGCTGCCCGGTGAAATCAGGGGCGGAGCGGACAAAGCCCAGCAGTTTCTCGACCGAGGCGATCCGGTCCAGGTCTCCGATCTCGTCCTTGACGGTGCGCAGCATTTGCAGAACCGCCTCGCGGGCGCATTGCTGGCCCTCGGCCAGGCTGACATCGCTGCCGACCGCGCCACGCACGAGGCCGATCTGGCCAGAGACGTACAGCAGGTCGCCGGACCGCTTGCAGCCAAGGTAATTGGCAACCGGAGCCTTCGAGGGCGGCAGCTTGTGCCCGATCGAGAGGAGCTGGCGCTCGACGGTGCCTGTTTCGGGTTGCTGCGACATATCGATTTCCTGTCTGTGGATCGGGCGCCGCAGGCGCGCCGGCGATGCGGCGCGCCCCGGAGCGCTGTGGTGATCAGTTACGGTTTTCGCGCCAGCGCACAACCGCCGCAGTGACGAGGCCGAAAATCATGTGCCCGATCAGCGACGCCCAGGTGAGGGTGATGAAGCCGAGGAAGGGCGGCAATCCGGCAATCAGATGCGCCATCACGTAGAGTGCGAACACCCAGAGGCCGACGCCGAAGCCGAGGCCGACGATCCACCAGGGCAGGAAGGGCGTCACCAGGCGCGCGACCGGGCGGGCGAAGTAGAGATAGCCGAGCGGGTAGAAAACCACCCCGACGACGCCGTGGATCAGTTCGGCCAGGAACAGGTTGTTGAAGCCGAACACCGATTGAACCAGGGCCGCCGGCTGAAGCGGCCCGCCGACCCAGAGCGGGGTGATGACGCGGGCCCAGAACTCCCAGGCCACGTCCGCCGCGGCGCCGGCGAGAACGGCGGTGACAAATACGGGAACGGTGAGGGCGGGGGCCAGGGATGCGAGCCGGTTGCCTTGTTCGATCTGCTGGGTGGACATTGCTTTTACCTCCAGTTTCAGGGGTGAGCCGCAGTTTCTGCTGACCGGAAGGCTACGGCAGGCGGGCGGCCGCGATCCAATATCGACTGCCGATGAATTTGATAGCCGGTCGCTATACTGGCGAATGCGGGCTATGCTGGCCGGAATGCTTTGCACCTCGGCCAACCGATTGAATTGCGTGAGAGCGAAAACCGATGGAAATGCACCAGATCAGATATTTTCTGGCGGTGGCGCGATTGCTCAACTTCACGCGGGCAGCGGAGGAGTGCAACGTCGCCCAGCCCTCGCTGACGCGGGCGATCAAGAAGCTTGAGGACGAACTGGGCGGCGAATTGTTCCGGCGCGAGCGGCGCAACACCCATGTCACCGAGCTTGGGCGCCTGATGCTGCCGCTGCTCAGCCAAAGCTACGAGGGGGCGCTGACAGCAAAGTCGCTGGCAGACTCGTTCGGTGCCGGTGACCACGCGCCGCTGTCGCTGGCGATCTCGAAGACAATCAATCTCGGATATTTGGTCGGCCCGATCACCGAATTGTCGCGGGCGTTGCCGGGGCTGGCGCTGAATTTCTTTCGTGGCACCGGCGTCGAGATTCTCGAGAAACTGAAATCAGGCGAGGTCGAACTGGCGGTGGCGGGGAGGTTCGAGACCGAGTGGGACCGGTTGAATGCGTGGCCGCTGTTTACCGAGGGGTTCGCGCTGATGGTGAACAAGAAACACCGGCTGGCGCCGCGCAATCGGATGGAAATCGCGTCGCTGGCGGGCGAGCGCCTGCTGGCCTGGCCCTATTCCGAAGAATATGTGCGACTTGTCGCACTGTTGCGCGAGAATGGGATCGATGCGCCCGCCGGGCATCAGATGGCCGCCGAGGACGATGTATTCGCGCTGCTCGAGGCCGATGTCGGGGCGGCCATCCTGCCGCGCAACTCCCGGCGTCCTGACAGCGTCCGCGCCATCGAGGTGGAGGGCCTGGATCTCGAGCGGACGGTCTATCTGTATGAGGTCGCCGGGCGGCAGCACTCGCCAGCGGTGGCCGGATTCATGCGCGTGGTCCGGGCGGGCAGGCTGGGCCGGACGCTGGTGTCCTGAACCCGGACGGGGTCACGCCGGCCGGTCGGCGTCGCGCAGCGCCGACAGGATATCCTCCGCCGGCATGCGACGCCTGTAATCGGCATCGACGAACCGGGCCAGCACGCGGCCCCCCTTGCCGACGACGAAGGTGGCGGGAAGCGGGACGAACCAGCCGTCATTGCCCTGGAACTGCGACAGGTCCCGCCCAACCGCCTCGTAGATCGCCCGAACCACCGGCCCGACCCAGATCAGCAGGCCAAGCGACAGCGCGTAGCCGTTGTCGATATCGGTCAGCACCGGGAAATGCAGGCCATGCCGATCTTTGAGCCTCTTGGCATAGGACTGATGGTCAGGGGTGATCGACACGATCCGCGCGTCCAGGCCTTCGACCTCGGGCTGGATTTCCGCCAGGTGG
>DATHZU010000487.1:0-8575 GCA_035458445.1 Thermohalobaculum sp.
AGCCGGGCATCGAGCCCGGCTTTTTCCTTACCCGCTGCAAGCTGCGTTAGTCCTCTATGAGGAAGCTTCGCAACTGATCCGAACGGGTTGGATGCCTGAGCTTGCGCAGCGCCTTGGCCTCGATCTGCCGGATTCGCTCGCGGGTGACCGAGAACTGCTGGCCCACTTCCTCGAGCGTGTGATCGGTGTTCATGCCGATGCCGAAGCGCATGCGCAGGACGCGCTCCTCGCGCGGGGTCAGGCTGGCCAGGACCCGGGTGGTGGTGTCCTTGAGGTTGGCCTGGATCGCGCTGTCCAGCGGCAGGACCGCGTTCTTGTCCTCGATGAAATCGCCGAGCTGGCTGTCCTCCTCGTCGCCGATGGGGGTCTCGAGCGAGATCGGCTCCTTGGCGATCTTCATCACCTTGCGGACCTTCTCGAGCGGCATCTGCAGCTTGGTCGCCAGTTCCTCCGGGGTCGGCTCGCGGCCGATCTCGTGCAGCATCTGGCGCCCGGTGCGGACCAGCTTGTTGATGGTCTCGATCATGTGGACCGGGATGCGGATGGTGCGAGCCTGGTCGGCGATCGAGCGGGTGATCGCCTGGCGAATCCACCAGGTGGCGTAGGTCGAGAACTTGTAGCCGCGGCGGTACTCGAACTTGTCCACCGCCTTCATCAGGCCGATGTTGCCTTCCTGGATCAGGTCGAGGAACTGCAGGCCGCGGTTGGTGTATTTCTTGGCGATCGAGATCACCAGGCGCAGGTTCGCCTCGACCATCTCGGTCTTGGCGATGCGGGCCTCCTTCTCGCCCTTCTGCACCGTCTGGACGATGCGGCGGTATTCCGGGATGTCGACGCCCACATGCTGGCCGATCTCGCCGATCTCGGCACGGATCGCCTCGATGCGGACGCGCTCGTGCTCGACCATCCGGGCCCAGCCCTTGCCGGACATTTCGGAAATGCGGTCGATCCAGCCCGGGTCCATCTCGAAGCCGCGGTATTCCTCGATGAACTCGCGGCGGTTCACCCGGTGGTGGTCGGCCATCTTCATCAGCTGGCCTTCCAGCGTCATGAGCCGGCGGTTGATTCCGTAGATCTGGTCGACCAGCGCCTCGATGCGATTGTTGTGAAGATGCAACGAATTTACTTTTTCGACGATCTCGTTGCGCAGCCGCTGATAGTCGAGCTCCTGCCCCGCCGAGAAGCTGGCCTGCTCGCTGAGGGCGGCGTCGAGCCTGCGGGTCTGCATGTCGCGGAGCGTCATGTAGGTGTGCGCGATCGAATCGAGCGTCTCGAGCACCGAGGGCTTCAGCGCCGCCTCCATCGCCGCCAGCGACAGGTTGGCCTGGGCCTCGTCGTCATCCGGATCGTCATCGACGGCCTCGGCCGAGGCCGCGCCGTCGCCGGTGTCCTCGTCGTCGCCGTCGCCGTCGGCAGCGGGAGCCGCCTTGGCCGTTTCGGCGGCGCCGGGAGCGGGGGTGGCGGCGGGCGCTGCACCAGCGACGGGGGCCACACCGGGAGTGACCGTACCGATCACGTCGTCCTCGGTCGACTGCCCGAAGGTGGTTTCCAGGTCGATGACGTCGCGCAGCAGGATCTCCTCGTCGAGCAACTCCTGGCGCCAGATGGTGATGGCCTGGAAGGTCAGCGGGCTCTCGCAGAGGCCGCCGATCATCGTGGCGCGGCCGGCCTCGATGCGCTTGGCGATGGCGATTTCGCCTTCGCGGGAAAGCAGTTCCACCGTGCCCATCTCGCGCAGATACATGCGCACGGGGTCGTCGGTGCGGTCCACCTCGGTGGTGGTCGATGTGGTGGTGGCAACCTCGCGGCTGGCCGAATCGTCCTTCTCGGCCGCGGGCTCCTCCTCGGTCTCGCCCTCGTCCTCGACAACGTTGATGCCCATCTCGGACAGGAGCGACATCACGTCCTCGATCTGCTCCGAGGAGAACTGGTCGGAAGACAGGTGACGGTTCAGTTCGTCATAGGTGATGTAGCCCTTGGCCTTGGCCCTGGCGACCATCTTCTTGATGTCCGCCTGGCTCATGTCGAGCATCGGGCCCGAGGTCTCGGTCTGCTCGTTGTCGGTCTGCTCGTCGTCTTTGTCTTTCGGGGACATCGGCTACCTCGTGTCGGCATATGCGCCGGGGGACCAACGGAAACGCGGGATGCGGGCGCCCGTTTCAGCAGGCGCTATAGACAGGCTCCACGTCGGAATTTCAACCACCCAAGCAAATCGCGGAAGACGCGGCCATCCGGGAGTCGCTGATTCGTGATTCGCATGTAACGCAAGATAGGGAACGAATCACCGAATCGGAAGGTGCGCTCAGCGCTTTTTCGATTTGTAGACCTCGGCGTCCAGCAGCCGCTGGATGCCGCTGACCGATTCGTCCTGGTCCTCGTCCGCAGCGGCGATGGCCCGGCGGTCGGCCTCGTGCAGCAGGTGGCCGGCCTGGCGCACCCGCCAGGTCCAGTCCTCGCCCTCGGCGGCGCCGAGGTCGCGGGCGGCCTCGGCGATCTCGGCCCCGAAGGCCAGGGCCGCCTGGTGGCGGCCGATGGCCTCGGCCAGCACCTCGGCAACACGCTCGGGCGGCCGGCCGGGCCGGGCCAGCGGATGGGCGCGGGCCTGCGGCACGCGGCCCAGAAGCTCGAACGGGTCCTGGCCGATGCGCGCCTGCACCGCCGCTGCCACGTCCGCGCCCTCGGCCAGCGCCCCCAGCAGGGCGTCGCGCAGGGCGGCGAATTCCGGCGTATGCACGGTCATCTCTTCCAGCAGGTGCTCGACCGGCTCCAGCGCCTGCGGGTTGCGGCAGGCGATCAGCAGGATGCCTGCCTCGCGGATGCGCGCCTCGGCCAGCCCGCCCGGGGCGCTCTTGCGGGCGAGATCCGACTGCCGGGTCTCGGGCAGCGCCGGGGCGGGCGGCGGGGTCCAGCCGCGTCCCTTGCCACCGCGGGGCACGAAGCCCGCACCGCCGGATCCCTGCGAACGGCGCGCGGGCCGGAACAGCTCGGCCCGGCGCGCCTTGATGTCGGCGGCGTAGTGGTTGCGCACCGACTCGTCGCCGATCCGCTTCAGCGCCTCGCGCAGGCGCCGGTCCAGCGCCGCCCGGCGCTCGGGCGTGTCGAGCGGCTGGGCGCCGGTCTCGCGCAGCCACAGCATCTCGACCAGCGGCCGGGCCGCGTCCAGCGCCCGCTGCATGGCGCCCGGCCCCTCGGCACGGATCAGGTCGTCCGGGTCGCGGCCTTCGGGCAGCAGGCAGAAGCGCAGCGACCGCCCGGGCGCCAGATGTGGCAGCGCCAGGTCGATCAGCCGCTCGGCGGCGCGCAGCCCCGCCTCGTCGCCGTCGAGCGCGACGATCGGCTCCTCGGCGATGCGCCAGATGAGCTGGAGCTGGTCCTCGGTGATCGCGGTGCCGAGCGGCGCGACGGCATGCCCGAAGCCCGCGGCGGCCAGCGCGATCACGTCCATGTAGCCCTCGGCGACGATCACCGTGCCGGCCTTGCCCGCCGCCTCGCGCGCGGGGCCGTGGTTGTAGAGGGTGCGGCCCTTGTGGAACAGCTCGGTCTCGGGCGAGTTCAGGTACTTGGCCTGGGCCTCCGCCGACAGCGCCCGGCCGCCGAAGGCGATGCACCGCCCGCGCGGGTCGCGGATCGGGAACATCAGCCGGTTGCGGAACCGGTCGTAGGGTGCGCCGCCGTCCTCGGGCTTGATCAAGAGCCCGGCGGCGACGGCCTCATCGAGCAGGCCCTTGTCGCGGAAATGCTGGGCCTGGTGGTTGCGAGAATCGGGGGCGAAGCCGATCTCGAAGCGCTTCAGGGTCTCGGCCCCGAGGCCGCGCTGCGCCGTGTAATCGCGCGCGCCCTGCCCCGCCGCCGAGCGGAAGGCGAGGCCGTACATCTGAACCGCCTGCTCCATGACGTCGGCCAGCTTCGCCCGCCGGTCCTGCCGCTCGGCCGCCTGCGGGTCGTGGCGCTGCTCGGGCATCTGCATGCCGGCCTCGCGGGCCAGGATCTCGACCGCCTCGATGAACGAGACGTTCTCGGTCTCGCGCACGAAGGTGATGGCGTCGCCGCTGACCTGGCAGCCGAAGCAGTGGTAGAAGCCCTTGCGGTCGTCCACATGGAACGAGGGCGTCTTCTCGTGGTGGAACGGACAGGGCGCCCAGAAGTCGCCCTTGGCGGCGTTGGTCTTGCGCCGGTCCCAGATCACCTTGCGCCCGGCGACGGCGGACAGCGTCAGCCGGTCGCGAAGCTCGTCGAGGAATCCGGGTGGCAGGGACATCGGCCGACTATCGCGGCCCGCGCGCGAGTCGGCAAGCGGAAGCCGCGCCCGGCGTTCCGGCCGGGCGTGGCGCTTAGCGGCCGGGGCGCATCAATGCTTCAGCAGCGCCAGCCGCTCCTCGAACTCGGCCTTGTCGATCTCGCCGCGGGCGAAGCGCGCGCGCAGGATGTCGGTCGCCTCGGACCCGCCGGGCCGTGCGGCGCCCGGGCCGCCCGCGCCCATCCAGCGCACGACCAGCACGACGACCCCGACGATCAGCCCCAGCCAGAGCAGCATCATGACGGGACCGAGGAACCAGCCGTGCCAGCCGTCGCCCCACATATGGCTGCCGTAATAACCCTGGTTGTACTGCGCAAGCGCCATTCCGGGCGCCGTTGCGGCGAGCGCCGCGGTGACGGCTGCGATGGTTGCCCTCATCTCATTCCTCCCCGCCAGCCGGGCGCATCATCCCGGTGTGGCGATCGAACTCCAGCTCCCAAACCAGGGAACCCTCCTTGGTGACGATCTGCGCGGTGATGACATCCGCGTCGCGCTCGACGACCTCACCGAGCTTGAGGTTCGGATTGCGCCACATGGCCAGCCGGTGCTCCATCATGTGCCGGACATGGTCGGCGGAGAGATCCTCGGCCAGCGGGGCGAGACCGCCCTGCCCCATCATCGGCCCGTGGCCGCGGCCCATCATGCCGCCGCCCATCATGCCGCGGCCCATGGTCTCGGGACCCATCGTCTCGGGGTCCATCATGTCAGGCTGGCCCATCATCCCCTGGCCCATCATCCCCTGGCCCATGGCCTCGCCCGGTTTCCCCGATCCCTGCATCCCGGGCTGCCCCATGTGGCCGGGCTGACCCGCCATGCAGGGATGGCCCATCATCGGCCCGTAGGCGTGTCCCATCATGCCATGGCCCATCATGCCGGGACCCATCATCGGGCCATGGCCGTATCCCATCATCGGCCCGTAGCCGTAGCCGTGCCCCATCATCGGGCCGTAGCCGTGCCCCATCATCGGACCGTAGCCATGGCCCATCATCGGCCGGTGGTCGCCACGCGGATCATGTGCCATGGCGGTTGACGACAACATTGCCAAGGCGGCGGCGAGCGCCAGTGCTCCGGCGGTTCGAGTTTTCATCGGGGGACTCTCCTGTTCCAGCCCTTCCGCGACCAGCCGCGAAAGTACAGCCACGGCGTGTATATGGGATCTTCCAGTCGCTGGAAGGTAAGGGCGGACCCGGCGAAAATCGGCCGGTCGGGGGTGGATATGCGCGCGCCGGCACACGGGCGTCCTGCGCGCGGCGGCGCGGGACTGACCGTATCGCCATGGAAAAAGGCGCTTTTGGCTCCGAGACCGCCAATCGCCGCGGGCCGCAGCCACGGCATCTGCGACAAATTGCCGGGCCGCCGCTGTCAGGCGGCCAGCGCCGCCCGCACCAGCGCCTCGCAGTCCGTCCAGTCCTCGGCCCGGTGGTGGGCGGCGGGGCTGTCGGGCAGGATGCGCTTCAGATGGCTGGCGCCGACGAAGTGGATGCGGGTGACCTGCGGCGCGCGGCGGGCGGCGCTTTCGTGCTGGCGCGGCGAATCGTCGACGAAGGCCATGGGCGCCCGGGCATGGGCTGCCATCCAGGCCAGCGCCCGGCCCTTGCCGCCGGCGTTCTCGACCAGGGGATAGCCCATGCCGAGCGCCGCGAGGTTCCGGCACCTGAGCGCGCGCGCATGGCGCGGCACGTTGGTCAGGACCATCACCTGCGCCACCTCCGAGAGCCGGCGCAGCGCCTCGGCCGCGCCGGGGATCGCCTGCTGGTTCAGCACCTCGCCGTCGAAGAAGCGGTCGATCAGCCGAAGGCAGTCGTCGAAGGGCACCGGGTCGTCGCTGTCGTGCGGATAGATCGAGCCTTCGAGCTGGTACTGGGTCAGGATCATCCGGAAGCCGACCGAGGGCAGCCAGCGCGCCAGATGCTCGGCCAGATAGACCATCACCTCGTCTGCATCCACCGCCAGCAGGGGCCGCCCCGGCTCGATCGGCAGGGCGCGGAGCTGGTCGAGGACCCGCGGAACGAGGCTGCGTTCGATCTCGTCCAGCATGGCGCCTCAGGTCCAGTTCGGCAGGTCGCCGCCGGGCAGCGCGGCGCGGGCGCGCAGCGGCAGGTCGGGGCGCACGCCCTCGGCGGCGGCGAAGGCGACCAGCGCCGGCTCGTTGGACAGCAGGTAGTCCAGCACGAAGCCCAGGAACTCGGGTTCGGCGGCGCGGGCGCGCAGGTCGGACGGACCGGCGCCGGCGGCGGCCAGGAAGCCGCCGATCAGCTCCGGGTCCGCGGCCATCCAGGCCAGCGCCCGGACCGCCAGCCCCTCGGCCGCGGCCTGCCCGACCGGGGTCTTCTGCATTTGCGCCTCCGCTGTTCGCTCCAACAGGTCTGCCCCTGCGTTTGGAAAGGAAGTGTTAACGCTTTTGACGTCTGATCGACCGGCGGCGCAACCGCTTTGTGAATTTGCAGCCCTGACAGGAGCGACCGGCCGATGCCCGGCAGAATACTCGTCGTCGATGACATCGCGACCAACCGGGCGGTCATGCGGGCAAGGCTCGGGACGCGCTATTACGAAACCGTGGAGGCCAACAGCGGGGCCGAGGCGATCGAGATCGCCCACCGCGAGCAGCCGGACCTGATCCTGCTGGACGTGATGATGCCCGGCATGGACGGGTTCGAGACCTGCCGGCGGCTGAAAGCCGACCCCAAATGCCTCCATATCCCGGTCGTGATGGTGACCGCGCTCGATGGCCGCGAGGACCGGCTGCGGGGGCTGGACGTGGGGGCGGACGACTTTCTGACCAAGCCCTGCGGGGACATGCCGCTGTTCTCGCGCGTCTCGAGCCTGCTGCGGATGAAGCTGATGCTGGACGAGCTGCGGCTGCGCCACGAGACTTCGCGCAAGCTGGGCCTGGCCGAGCCGCCGGCCGCCGATGCCGGGCTGAACTTCGCCGATTCGTCGCTGCTGCTGGTCGGCGACGGGGCGACGCTGGTCGGACCGGCCACCCAGGCGATCCGCGAGCGCCTCGGCGCGGCGGTCGAAGGCGCGGCCGGCGAGGCGGAGGCGCGGGCGCTGCTGGCCTCGAACCGCTTCGATGCCTGCCTGATCGGCCCGGACCTGGCCGACGGGAGGCCGATGGCGCTGGCCTCGCATCTGCGCACCCGTCCCGAGACGCGCCAGACCTCGGTGATGATGATCTTCGCGCCGGGCGAGGTCGGGATGGCCTCTGCGGCGATGGAGATCGGGGTGGCGGACTACCTCGGCGCGCCGCTGGATCTTGCCGAGATGACCGCGCGGCTGAAGGTGCAGCTGCGCCGCAAGCACTACTCGGACCGGCTGCGCAGCGCCGTGGAGGACAGCCTGGTGATGGCGGTGACCGACCCGCTGACCGGCCTCTACAACCGGCGCTACGCCAACAACCACCTGGAACAGCTGATCGCACGGCACCAGCTGGACGGCCACGGCCTGGCGGCGATGGTGCTGGACCTGGACCGCTTCAAGGCGGTCAACGACACCCACGGCCACGCCGCGGGCGACGAGGTGCTGCGGGAATTCGCCCGCCGCCTGCGCGAGAGCGTGCGCGGCTTCGACCTGGTCAGCCGGGTCGGCGGCGAGGAGTTCCTGGTGGTGATGCCGGACGTCCATCCGGAGAACGCCAGCCGGGTCGCCGAGCGGGTGCGCGCGGCGATCGAGGACGCCCCCTTCGTGACCGCGGACGCCCGTCTGAAGATCACCGTCTCGATCGGCCTGGCCTTCAACCGGCTGGGCGAGTCGGGCGCCGAACTGGTGCGCCGGGCCGACATGGCGCTCTATGAATCGAAGGGCCACGGCCGCAACCGCGTCACGCTCGCGGCGGCTTGAGCCGCGGAACGGGGCGGCCGCGGACACGTTGCCTGGGCCGGGGCAGGTCCGGGGCGAACAGCGCCGGCGTCCGCTTTCCGTCATCGTCGCGAAAGCGGGGCCGGGTCGATTTCGCCCGGGGATCCCCGCTTTCGCGGGGATGACAGAGAGACATGCGGCGCGTCCGTTCCGTCGGGAGCCGCTTCTGCGTCCCGGGTTTGCGCCCCGGGTTTGCGCCCTGCGAATGCGTCCTGCGATTGCGCCCCTTGGCCGATGCGCTGGCGCACCTCGGCCGCGGGAAGCGCGGTGGCCCCACCCCCGCCCCCGGCCGCCGCCAGCGCGCGCCGAGCGCGCCGCGGCGGTGGGGGGGGGGGCGGCGGGCTGGCGCGCTTGCAGGGGGGTGGGCCCGGCCGCCCGCACCACGAAGGGCGCCAACCGGGAGTCGCCGCGCAGCGGCAA
>DATHZU010000488.1:0-7419 GCA_035458445.1 Thermohalobaculum sp.
GCCCGCGGCGGCCAGCGTGCCGGCCGGAGCCCCCCGCTCCGGCCGGCATTGGCATTCGCCCGGATCCTCCCATATTGAGGACCGAAGACCGGACCCGAGAGACATGACCCGCCGCATCCTGATCATCGAGGACGACGCCGAGACCGCCGCCTATCTGCGCAAGGGGCTGGAGGAGGCCGGATTCACCGTGACCGCCGCCAGCAACGGCCGCGAGGGGCTGTTCCTGGCCACCGGCGGCGGCCTCGACGCCATCGTGCTGGACCGCATGTTGCCGGAACTCGACGGCCTGTCCATCCTGAAGGCCGTGCGGGCGGCCGGCGTATCGGTGCCGATCCTGATGCTGACCGCCATGAGCGCCGTCGACGAGCGGGTGCGCGGACTGCGCGCCGGCGCCGACGACTATCTGGTGAAGCCGTTCTCCTTCGACGAGCTTCATGCCCGGATCGAGACGCTGTTGCGCCGCCCCGCCGAGACCCGCGAGGAGACCCGGCTGACCTGCGGCGAGCTGGAGCTGGACCTGATCTCGCGCACCGCGATCCGGGCCGGGCGCGAAATCGAGCTGCAGCCGCGCGAGTTCCAGATGCTGGAATACCTGATGCGCCGGAAGGGCCGCGTGGTGACCCGCACCATGCTGCTGGAGGGGCTGTGGGACTACCGGTTCGACCCGCAGACCAACGTGATCGACGTGCATATCAGCCGGCTGCGCAAGAAGATCGACACCGAGGCCGACGCGCCGATGATCCGCACTGTCCGCGGCGCAGGCTACATGATCGCGCCCGGGTCCGAACGGGGGGCCTGAGCGCTTGCTCCGCAACGCGACCAGCCGGCTGATCGCCGTTCACCTGCTGCTGGTCGCGCTCTCGACCGGCCTGGTGCTGTCCTTCGTCTACTGGCAGACCCGCTCGGTGATCGAGGCCGAGGTCCGCGAGGTCGTCGAGGCCGAGATTCGCGGGCTCGAGGATGATTACCGCCGCCACGGGCTTCCGGGTCTGGCCGAGGCGGTCACGCGCCGGGCGAACACGCCCGGCGAGGAGGGCGCGGTCTATCTGCTGACCGATCCTGCGGGGCGGCGGATCGCCGGCAATCTGGTCGGCTGGCCGCGTTCAGTTGCTCCGGGCTCGGGCTGGGTCGAGCTGGAACTCACCCGGACCGACACCGACCGCGACGTCCTGGCCTCGGCAGTGTCGTTCCGGCTGTCGGGCGGCGAGCGGCTGCTGGTGGGCCGCGACGCCCGTGCCCGCGCAGCCTTCGACCGGACCCTGACGCAGGCGCTGATCTGGGCGCTGGGGGTTACCGGTCTGCTGGCGCTGCTGACCGGCTGGCTGCTGTCGCGTCTGGTGCTGAGCCGCATCGGCGACATCGCCGCCACCGCGGGCGAAATCGTGCAGGGTTCGATGACGCGGCGGGTGGCGGTGCGCGGCACCGGCGACGAGTTCGACCGGCTGGCCGGCACGCTCAACCGGATGCTGGACCGGATCGAGACCCTGGTCGGCGACCTGCGCATGGTCACCGACAGCGTCGCCCACGATCTGCGCAGCCCGTTGACGCGCCTGCGCGCGCATCTGGAGGAGGCGCTGGACGACACGTTGCCCGGTGTCGAGCGCCAGGCGCGGATCGAGCGCGCCATGGCCGAGGCCGACGGGGTGCTGCGCGCCTTCACCGCGCTCCTGGACATTGCCCGGGCCGAGGCCGGGATGGGCCGCGACCAGTTCGAGCCGGTCGATCTGGCCCGGCTGGTGGCGGATGTGGCCGATCTCTACGCGCCGATGGCCGAGGACAAGTCGGTGACGCTGGCGATTGCGGGCGCGCCCGCGTCGGTGAGCGGCCACCCGCAGCTTCTGGCCAATGCGCTGGCCAACCTGGTCGAGAATGCCCTGAAGCACGCCTCTGCTGGCAGCGAGGTGCGGCTGGAAACCGCGGCGGCGGCGGATGGCGTCGAACTGACGGTATCGGACCGGGGGCCGGGCGTGCCCGCCGAGGAGCGCGACCGCGTCCTCAGCCGGTTCGTTCGCCTCGACGGCAGCCGGGGCAGCCCGGGCGCCGGGCTGGGGCTGTCTCTGGTGGCGGCGGTGGCGCGGATGCACGGCGCGGGGCTGGCGCTGAGCGACAATGCTCCGGGGCTGCGGGTGACGCTGGCCTTTCCTTTCACCGCGCCGGAACGAGCCGGATCAGGGGCACTAGCCCCGCTTGCCGCGGAAACCTAGGGCGAAGACCGCGCCCGACGGGCTGTCGAGAAGCTCGATGCTGCCGCCATGCGCCTCGGCCAGCGCGCGGACGATGCCGAGGCCGATGCCGGTGCCGCCGGTCTCGCGGCGGGTGGTGAAGAAGGGGTCGTAGATCTTGGCCCGGTTTCCGGGCGAGATGCCGGAGCCGTTGTCGCGGAACAGGACGCGGATGCCGGAGGGCAGGGTCTGGAATTCGACCTCGATCCGGGTCGCCCCGGCCTGCGCGGCGTTCTCGATCAGGTTTCCCGCGATCATCCGGAAGGCCTCGTCCGACATTCTCACGGTCTGCGGAACGGCTCCCGCCACGGCGATCTCCAGACCCGGGAAACCCCCGGCCAACTCTGCGATGGCGGCGGTGGGGTCGGTGGTGCCCTGCATCGGCCGGGCGCTGTCGGCGCGGGCGAGGTCCAGCAGCCGCTCGACCAGTGCCTTCAGCCGGGCCGCGTCGGCGTCGATATTGCCGAGGAAGCGCTGGCGCTCGGCCCGGTCCATGTCGTCGTGATGCTCGCCCAGCAGCTCGACGGCGCCTCGGATCGAGGTGAGCGGCGTCTTGAACTCGTGCGACACATGGGCGGCGAAGTCGCGCAGATACTGGCTGCGCCGCTCGAGCGCCGCGGCCATGTCGGCGAAGCTCTGCCCCAGGGCGGCGATCTCGCGCGTGCCGTAATGGTCGAGCGGCTCGATGGCGCGCCGCCGCCCCTCGGAGAGTTCCCGCGCCTGGGCCGACAGGCGGCGGATCGGCTTGACGAGGGTCCGCGTGGTCACCCAGGCGATCAGCAGGGTCAGCCCGGCGATGAAGGCGCCGATCGCCCCCAGCCGGTAGCGCGAGCCCCAGAGGTGCTGAAGAATGCTGGCGGGCGTGCGCGACATGTAGACCACCCCCCACAGGCGCCCGCCCTCGACCACCGGATAGGCGACGAAGATGCGAATTCCGGTGCCCCGGCTGATCGAGGTGATCGGCGGCTTGGGCTCGTCGCTCTGGCGCTCGCGCACCGCGCTGCTGTGGGTGCCGTCAAGCGCCTCGCGGATCTCGTCCACATGGGCGAGCGACTCGCCGACCTCGCCGCGCCCGCCGATGACGGTGCCCCGGTGATCGAGCAGGCGCATCCCCGCCAGGGTGGCGCGCTGGGCATCGATGAACAGTTCGGTGATCCGCGCACCGGCCTCCAACGCGGCCTGGTCGGGCGGGGTATCGGCCTCGCGCGCCCTTGGGCGGCGGTTGCCGACCACGGCATTCGCGAGGTCGATCCGCGGCAGCACCGGCGTGTAGTACTCCTCGACCACGTCGGGCAGCGGCAGGTCGACGGGCTTGCCGTAGGCCTCAGGGTCGGCGACCGTCTGGCGCAGCGCCTGCTTGTAGGCCGAGGCCAGGACCGCCGCCTGGGCGATCAGTTCGGCCTCGGTCTCGCGCACCAGCTGGCTCTCGTAGATGCGGAAGAAGAATATCCCGGCGAAGGGCAGCAGCAGGATCACCAGGTTCATGCCGACGATCACCGCAGCCACGCCGGGCCGGTATTTGCCGCCTGCGCTCACCGGCAGGTGCCCAGCTTGTAGCCGACCCCGTGGACCGTCTCGATGACGCTGGCGCAGCCGGCGTCCTGGAACTTGGCGCGGATGTGGCGGATATGGCTGTCGACGGTGCGGTCCGAGACGTGGATGCCGGGGTCATAGGCGATGTCGATCAGCGCCTGTCGCCCGCGCACCACCTGCGGCCGGTCCAGGAAGGCCTTCAGGATGCGGAATTCGGTCGCGGTCAGCGCGACCTGCGCGCCGTCGAAGCCGGCGGCGTGCCGGTCCGGCCAGAGGGCTACGCCGCCCATGGTCAGACAGTCGCCCCCGCCCGGCGGCGGCGCGGCCTGGCTGCGCTTGAGGATCGCCTTGGCGCGGGCCACCAGCTCGCGCGGGCTGAACGGCTTCGAGACATAGTCGTCGCCGCCGATCTCCAGCCCGACGATGCGGTCGACCTCCTCGTTGCGCGACGACAGGAACAGGATCGGCACCTGCGAGGACCGCCGGATCTCGCGGCAGACGTCGAGCCCGTCCATTTCGGGCAGGTTGATGTCCAGGATCACCAGGTCCGGCCGCACATCCGCCTGCAGCGCGAGCGCGCCCAGCCCGTCCTTCGCCGTGACCGTCGCGAAGCCCGCGCGGCCCAGCGCGAAGGCGATGACCTCCAGGATATGGGGGTCGTCGTCGACGATCAGGATGGTCTGCGCCACGTTGCCCTCCGCTGGTGCCCGGAACCGGAAGGATGGGTAATCTCCGCTGGAACATCCAGAACAAAAAAAGGTGGACCCGCGCGCCGTGGCGCGGGCCCACCCAGGGAGCGCTCTTCAGGGGGCATGCGCCCGGCGGGACTGGCGCAGAATCGCGCCTCCGAGCGTCAGAAGAAGCGCTATCAGGCCCAGGAGCTGTGCGGGCTCCGGGGTGCCGCCGCCGGCGAAGGCGACCAGCGTACCGTTTCCGGCACCGGGCGCCTGCGCCTTGGTCGGCATGATCGACGAGGGCACCAGCGAGGGCCGGGCCGTGTTGGGATAGGCGAGAGCCGTCACCCCCTCGACCATCGGCAGGGGCACATCCGCATCGATCGCCATGGCCGGCTCGGGGTTGGCGATGCGCTGCGAGACGGCGACGAACGAGGTCCACTGGGTCACCAGCGAATACTCCAGCCCCAGCTTCGTGACCTTCTCCTGCAGGGCGCGGTCGGAGAGGCCGCTGAGGCGCAGATTGTCCGGCACCGTCATCTCGCGCATGTGGTCGGCGATGCGCGAGCGCGCCCAGATCAGCGGGATTGCCTCGCCGCCGGGGGAGGGTTCGGCCCCGGCGGCGATCTCGAGCGGCATGCTGACCGGACGGCCGTTCACCCGGCCTTTCACGGTGATCGCATGCGCGCCTTCGGGAAACCGGCCCTGCACGCGGATCGAGTCGCCGTCGAACAGGTCGGGGATGAAGGCCGGCGTGGTCTGCGCGGGGTCCAGATCGCCCCAGTCGATGTCGATATCGGTCAGGACGGGGGTGCTAAGCCGCGAGGCGAAGGCGATGGCGTCTTCCTGGCCCTGCACGGCCGGGTCGATGATCCGCGACAGGCCCCGGCCCAGCCGCGCCATCTCGGTCATCAGGTAGCGGTTGACCGAGGTGCCGACGGCGAAGGCGTAGAGCCGCCCCTTGCCGACCTCGGCCGCCACCAGCCGCAGGATCTCGGTCTCGTTGCCCACATAGCCGTCCGACAGGAAGACCACGATGCGCAGCAGGTTCGGCGGCGTCGGCCGGGCGTAGGCGGCGCGCAGCCCCGACAGGAACTCGGTGCCGCCGCTGGCCTGCAGCCCGTTCACATAGGCCGTGCCGCGCGCCAGGTTCAGGGGCGTCGCCGGGATGGTGCCGGTGCTGAACTCGCTGGCACTGTTGGCGAAATGGATGATCCGGAACGAGTCCGCGGGCCTGAGCGTCTTCAGCGCATGGCGCATGAAGGTCTTCGAGGCCTCGATCGGGGCGCCGGACATCGAGCCCGAGGTATCGAGCACGAACACCATCTCGCGGGCGGCGATCTCGCCCTCGCGCGGGACCTCGGGCGGCTCGATCAGGATCGAGAAGGTTCCGCCCTCCGGGCCGGTATGGGTAAGCAGCCCCGCCCGCGGCCTGTCGCCGGCGAGGCTGTAGCGCAGCACGAAATCGCGGTTGTCGAGCGTCTTGCCGCCCGCCAGCGCGATGGCCCTGGCGGTCTCGTCGCCGCTCGTATCAAGGCCGTGGGTCGGGCTGCTGACACTGCCGATAGGCATGCCCGATTTCAGGGTCAGGTTCAGCGAGACGCGCTCGGCGTCGACCAGCGGCGGGATGGTCAGCCCCGCGACCGGCGGATAATCCGGCACCGGCGGGAAGCTCCATTCGCCCAGTGCTGCCGGCTGCTCGGCGGCGGGGGTCTCGTCATCCATCGGTGCCGCGGGCGCGTCGCTGTCGAAGCCCGCCATCACCAGCGCCGGCGCAGGCGGGATATAGCGCGGCCCCACCACCAGCGGCACCCGCAATTCGTAGGCGCCGTCGACGCGCGGCACGACCTGGCTGTATTCCAGCGTCACGGTGACGGGTTCGCCCGGCATCAGGTTGGCGATCTCCTGGGTGAACATGTTGGGCCGGTGCTGTTCCAGCAGCGCTGCCGAGCGGCCCTCGCTCTTGGCGGTCTCGAAGGTCTGGCGGGCCTCCTCGCGCCGGGCGATCACCGCGGTGACGATCTCGCCCGCCACCTCCATCGTCATGGCGTGGACGGCGGCGTCCTTGTTCAGCGGGAACAGGTAGGTCGCGTTCAGGGGCGTCAGGGTGGGGTTCGCGAAGACCTGGCGGATCGTGACGGTCGCCAGGTCGCCCTGCAGGTCGCCGGTGACCTCGGTCTTCAGCGTCGGGAAGACGATCTGCTGGCCGTTGGCCTCGGCGGTCACATGGCCGCCGAGACCCTCGTCGGTCAGACTGGCGCGGGCCATCTGCGGCAGCGTGATGGCGGCGACCAGCAGGGAGCAAAGGGCGATAATTCTCATGGCGATCATCCTTCCGGGGTGGCTGGAGAAACATCGAGCGCGGCCAGGACCGCATCGGCGAAGCGCGCCTGCTGGCCGGCCGGCAGGTCCTCGGGCGAAATGCGCTGCACGGCAGTCCAGGCGCGCGCCTCGCCGTGCAGCCACATCCAGACGGCGGTGGCGACATTGCCGGTCATGGCGCCGGTATCGGCAACGAAGGTGGCCTCGATCCGGTAGCGCCGCCCGTCCGGCGCGGTGGCGCGGTAGATGGCGGCCGGAACCGGCGCGAAGGCCGCGCCCAGGTACTGCACGTCGAAGCCGAGGCCGCGCAGGCAGTCCTCGGGCGCGTGCAGGTGGCGGAGCGGCGAGGTCGTGCGGGTCAGCAGCAGCCCGTGGGGTCCGTATTCGGCCTTGGCGGCCCAGCCGCCGAAGCGGGTGAAGAACGCCTGCTCGCGAGGGCTGAGTTCGACCGGCTGCCGCAGATGCCCGTCGATGCTGAGCGGCAGCGCGGCGGGTGCGGCGGCCTGGGCAATATCGAGCGGCGTGCGCGGCAGGTTGACGATGACCAGCGCCAGCGCCAGCGCCGCCAGGCTGGCGGGCAGGCGGACCCCACCCGGCAGGGACGGGAGGGTGCCCCCCTGCCGGGTGAGGCGCTGCGGCGCCCGGGGGTTCCTTGAGCGGCAGCAGCG
>DATHZU010000489.1:0-2120 GCA_035458445.1 Thermohalobaculum sp.
GCGCGGCATGCACAGCCTGAGCCTGCAGGTCCAAGAGGGGCTCGGACGCGATCCGCATGGTGGGGATCTGTTCGTGTTCCGCGGCCGTCGCGGCGATTTGATCAAGGTGCTGTGGCACGACGGGGTGGGTCTTTCGCTCTACACCAAGCGGCTGGAACGGGGCCGCTTCATCTGGCCGACCCCGGCGGACGGCGCGGTGGCGATCACGACGGCGCAGCTCGGTTACCTGCTGGAAGGCATCGATTGGCGCAATCCGGTGCGGTCGTGGCGCCCCCGTCGCGCCGGATGATTCGCTAAATCGACGGGATCGGTAAATTAGGGCGAGACAGGGACTCTCGGGTTGTGATTCTATCTGCGCGATGTCCGGCGCCGCCCCCACCGAGATCGATGACCTGCGCAGAGCCCTCGCGGCCTCCGAGGCGCGGGCGGCGAAGGCCGAGGCGATGGCGTCGAGCGCGGAGACCGTCATCGCTACACTGAAGCTGCAGATCGAGAAGCTCAGGCGCGAACTCTACGGCCACCGTTCCGAACGCAAGACCCGTCTTATCGAGCAGCTCGAGCTGCAGCTCGAGGACCTGGAGGCAAGCACACGGGAAGACGAGCTTGCCGCCGAACGCGCGGCGGCACGGACCACGACGGTCGAGTCGTTGACTCGGCGCCGCCCGGCGCGCAAGCCGTTCCCGGCGCACCTGCCGCGCGAGCGGGTAGTGATCCCGGCGCCCGAGATATGCGGCTGTTGCGGATCGGACCGGCTGCGCAAGCTCGGAGAAGACGTCACCGAGACCCTGGAGGTGATCCCGCGCCGGTGGAAGGTGGTACAGACGGTGCGCGAGAAGTTCGCTTGCCGGGACTGCGAGAAGATCAGCCAGCCGCCGGCGCCGTTCCATGTTACGCCACGCGGCTGGGCGGGACCGAACCTGCTGGCGATGATCCTGTTCGAGAAGTATGGCCAACATCAGCCGCTCAACCGGCAGAGCACGCGGTATGCCCGCGAGGGCGTCGCGCTGCCGACGTCGACCTTGGCCGACCAGGTGGGGGCCTGCGCGTTCGCGCTCAAACCGCTGCACGATCTGATCGCCGCCCATGTCCTGGCGGGCGAGCGGCTCCACGGCGACGACACCCCGGTGCCGGTGTTGGCCCGGGGCAAGACCGTCACCGGGCGGGTGTGGGTCTATGTCCGCGACGACGGTCCGTTCGCGGGCCCCGATCCGCCGGCGGCGCTGTTCCGCTACTCGCGCAGCCGATCGGGCGAATATCCCGAACGGCATCTCGAAGGCTATGCTGGGATCCTGCAGGCCGACGCCTTCGCCGGCTACCACCGGCTCTACGACGGCAAGCGCCGGCCGGCGCCGCTGGTCCCCGCGCTGTGCTGGGCGCATGCGAGGCGGAAGTTCTTCGAGCTCGCCGATATCGGCGCGAAGGCGAACAAGGCCAAGCAGACCGGCGTGATCTCGCCGCTTGCCTTCGAGGCGGTGCGACGGATCGACGGCGTGTTCGAGATCGAGCGCGCGATCAACAGCGCCGATGACCGGCTGGCGGTGCGCACCGAACAGAGCGCACCGCTGGTTGCCGAGTTGGAGACCTGGATGCGCGCCGAGCGCGCCGGATTGTCGCGCCACGCGCCGGTCGCCAAGGCGATGGACTATATGCTGAAGCGCTGGCCGAGTTTCGCCCGCTTCCTCGAGGACGGCCGCATCTGCCTGACCAACAATGCCGCCGAACGGGCGCTGCGCGGTCTCGCGCTCGGAAGAAAGGCATGGCTGTTCGCCGGCTCGGACCGCGGCGGCGACCGGGCGGCGATGATGTACACGCTGATCGAGACCGCCAAGTTGAACGACGTCGACCCTCAAGCCTGGCTCGCCGACGTCCTCGCCCGCATCGCCGACCAACCCGTCCGGCGTCTCGATGAGCTCTTGCCCTGGAACTGGGCGAAGGCGGCTCCTTCGGAAACGCTGGTGGCGTAGTCAATCTCGGGCTCCCCTCAAACACCAACCGCAAATCAACACCACCCCAGGGTCTTCACCGAGTGCTTACGCGATTTGCGGCGTCTGTCCGTTGAGACCTTTGGCGGTTTGATCCATGTCGAGTGGGATCCGCAGGCGGCGGTCACGGCGCTTGGC
>DATHZU010000490.1:0-2698 GCA_035458445.1 Thermohalobaculum sp.
TTCGGCTCGCCGGTGGTGCCGGAGGTGTACATGACGGCGAAAAGGTCTCCGGCGCCGGGCGGCGGCTCGCTGAAGGGCTCGGGCGTGGCTGCAGCCGCAAGGTCGCCCGCGGTGCCGGGCGCCCCGGCACCCAATGTGTGGATCGGGGAAAGCGCCGGTGCCGCTGCCGCGATCACCGGCACCAGATCCGGATCGGCGACAACCATCTTCGGCGCCGAATGGGTCAGCACGAAGCCCAGATTGTCGCCCCGGGCCTGCACGTTCACCGGCACCCAAACCGCGCCGAGCTTGGCGATGGCGAAGAGCAGCGCGACCACCTCGGGCCGGCTGCGCAGCATCAGCGCGATCCGGTCGCCGCGCCCGACGCCGTGGCGGCGGAGCGCCCAGGCCAGCGCGTCCGACCGGCGATCCATCGCCGCGAAGCTGATCGGCTGGCCCAGATACCGGGCGTAAAGCCCGTCCGGATCGGCCGCCGCCCGGCGTTGCAGCAGGGGCACGAACACGTCGGCGGGGGCACGCACCGACGCCACGGGCGTCAGGCCTGCTTCTTCGCCTGCCGCTCGGCGAAGAAGCGGCGCATGTATTCCTGCGGCTCACCTGCCTCGTAGGCGGTGGCCTCGATCTCGAGCCCGCGAGCGAAGGCGTCGTCATAGTCGCGCTGGGTCATCTCGCGCAGGCTGCGCTTGGTCAGGCGCATGGCCATCGGTGGCTTCGCCGCCAGCTCGGCGGCGACGGCGCGGGCCTTGGGCATGACCTCGTCGTAGCTCTCCACCATGTGGTGGATAAGGCCGAGCTCATGCGCCTCCTTCGCGCTGAACACCCGGCCCGCCAGCACCGCCTCGGTGGTGCGCGAGAAGCCGATGCGGCTGTTCATCAGCATCGGCCCGAGCACGCTCGGGATCCCGGAATTGATCTCGGTCTGGCCCATGGACGAGCCCGGATGACCGACCCGCACATCCATCAACAGCGCGAACTGGAAGGCCGAGCCCGCGGCCACGCCACTCAGCGCCGCGACCGAAGGCTTGTCGAGGTCGCGCATCGAATCGTAGAAGGCGCGCCACGAGTTGAACCAGGCGGCGCCCTCGTCCCAGCCCTGGATCTTCTCGGTCTCCTCCAGGTCCTGCCCGGCCGAGAAGGCGCGGTGGTCGGCCCCGGTCACGATGATCGCCTTGACCGCCGGATCGGTATTCCAGGCCAGCAGGACCCGGCGAACCTCGTCGCGCATCGGGCCGTCCCAGGCATTCAGCTTGGCCGGACGGTTCAGCGTGATGGTGCCGATGCCGTCGGCGATATCGGTGAGGACGCTGTCGGACATGTTGAGGTGGCCTTTGTCTGGAGAGCAGGAATCGTTCGGCGCCGCAAACTAGACCACAACGACCTGGCGCTGTCAGCCCCGGCCGGGGCACCCTCAGAACCTGTCGGCGCGGAAGGCACTGAGGTCGTCGTTGATCCGTTCGCCCGCAACAAGCTGCGCCACCAGGCGGCCGGTGCGCGGCCCAGTCGTGAGCCCGATGTGCTGGTGGCCGAAGGCGAGAAATACACCCGGATGGCCCGGGACCTGTCCGATGACCGGCAAGCTGTCGGGCAGCGAAGGCCGGTGGCCCATCCAGGTCTCGGCCTCGTCCAGCCGCGCGCCCGGGAACAGAAGCCGCGCATGGCGCTTCAGCCGGTCGGCAAGCTTCGGGTCGGGCGGGGCGTCCATCGGCTTGAACTCGACCATGCCGGCAAGCCTGAGCCGGCCCGCCATGGGCGTCGCGACATACTTCCCGGACGTCACCATCAGCGGGTGGTTATGGCGGATGCCGGGGTCGCGGAACTCGGCGTGATAGCCGCGCTCGCTCATCAACGGCATCTTTATCCCCAGCGGCCGGACCAGCTCCGCCGACCAGGCCCCGGCGGCGATCACCAACCGGTCGAAAACGATGCGGCCAGCTTCGGTCAAAAGCGCCTGGGCGCCAGCACCGCCGAGTTCAATTTCATGGGTGCGGGCTTTCAGGAATTTGCCGCCGTTCTTCTGGAAGGTCTCGACCAACCCCTTCACCAGCCGTCCGGGGTCGAGCGCGAAGCCGTGACGCGGCAACCGGACGGCGAAGCTGAAGCCGGACGCCAGGTCGGGCTCCATCTCGCGGAGCTCGGACGCCGTCACTTCCGAGAATTCGATGCCATGCCTGCGGCGAATGTTCCAGGCGAAGGCCTCCGACGCGAAATTCGAGCGCTCGGGATAAACGTAGAGATAATCGCGTGCCGCCAGCCAGGGTTCACCGCCGGTCTCGCGCGCAAGCGCCATATGCTCCTCGATGGAGCCGTCGGTCAGCTTGAACAGCTCGGCGGCGATGCGCTCGACCTCGGCGGCGCGGCCGTGGCGCAGATAGTCGATGAACCATTTCGCGTTGCGCGCAACGTGCAGGAAGTCGACCGACAGCGGTCCCATCGGGTCGAGCAGCATCCCCGGAAACTTCTTCAGGATTCCCGGCACCGGCACCGGCACGATGGCGCAGCGCGCGGCGATGCCGGCATTGCCGTACGAGGCGCCTTCGCCCGGCTCCTGCGCATCGACCAGCGTCACCGCGAAGCCTCGGCGCTGCAGGTTCAGTGCCGTCGCCGCGCCGACGATCCCGGCGCCGACCACCACTGCGTGAAGGGGTGCCGGCGCCTGTGCCGATGCCGCCCGTGCCGTCATCTTTCGCGCTCCATCACC
>DATHZU010000491.1:0-4912 GCA_035458445.1 Thermohalobaculum sp.
CCCGCATCCGGGCCGTCGCCGAGCAGGCGGACCATCAGCCCCTGCTCGTCGCGCAACAGCCGCCAGCACAGGATCTCTTCGCTGCCGCCGCCGTAATAGAAGCAGATCTGGGCGCCATAGGGCCGCCAGACCCCTTCCAGGCAATTCCCGTCGCGCTCGTAGCGCCAAACGGTCTTGCCGCCGGGCTCGAAGGATTCCGAGCCGAAGGGCTCGCCATCGAGTTCGAAATAGAGGGTATGACCTTCCGCATATTCGCGGAATTCCGACGGCGCCACCGGATCGGCGGCCAGAGCCGGAGCGGCGGCGAACAGCAGCAGGGCTTTGAGTATCGTCCTCATGGCGCCGAGAATGCCCGGAGTTCGATGCTCACCGCAACCGGAATGTTGCGGTTTCCGGCTCCAGGCACAGCGAATCCGAACAGGTCTGAAGATGCATGGTCACATTGTCGCCGGGGTCGGCCAGCGCCAGATCGAGGCGGCCCCGATAGATTCGGACCGGCTGTTCCGAGAACCCGAGCGCCAGTTCCTCGCCCTGCGGCCAGTCGACCGTCGCGCCGTCGATCCGCGCCCCCACCAGCCAATCCGGTCCGGGCCGGTGGGCATTAAGGTGCCAGCCCTCGGCAATGTCGAGCCTGAGGTGCCCGTCGGCCAGATGAGCCCTGACCGTGCCGCGCGCCAGCACCCGGCGCGCGCCGCTTTCGCCCTCCTCCATGATCCGGCTGGCGGTCAGGGCGTCGGGGCGCAGCAGCGGCGCCTGCGACAACTGCCCGGCCAGGGCACCGCGCAACGCCGTCGCGTGGGCGACAAAAGCCGGATCGGGCAGGCGCCGTGCGAGCCGGGCGAACAGTTCCAGCATCGCGCTTTCGCCTGCGGGCGTGGCCCCGTCGGCGCTGTCGTAGACCGGCCCCAGCGGGCCGTCGGCGGCCGCCATCTTCAGCCGCCCGTTGCCGTCGCCGAAGCGGTCGGCCGCGGTCTTTGCCAGCAGGGCGGCGCGATCGCGCCAGTCGTCGTTGCCGGTTGCGTCGTAGAGCGCCAGCAGCCCGAGGCCGAGCCAGGCATAGTCCTCCAGCGCGCCGTCCTCCAGCGCGCGGCCCCCGGCCCAGAGCCTCATCAGCCGCTCGCCGGTCCACAGCCGCGACCACAGGGTCCCGGCGGCGCGGGCGGCGGCCTCGGCATGGGCGGGCGCATCGAAGGCGGCGGCGCCTTCCGCCAAGGCGCGGATCATCAGGCCGTTCCAGCCGGCGATGATCTTGCCGTCGCGCAGCGGCCGGGCACGGCCGTCGCGGACCGCCCGCAACCGGTCGAGGATCGGATCGAGCGCCGCGAAGTCCGGCGTATCGGTGGGGTCGAGATGCGCGACCGGACCGGCTTCCAGCGTCGGCGCCTCGGCGAGGCCCAGGGCCTCGATGGCAAAATCCGCCTCCGGGCCCAGCGCATCGCGCGCGGCGCGCGGCGGCCAGACATAGAAGGCGCCCTCCTCCAGTTCGCCATCGGCGTCGCGGCTGTCCGCGTCCTCGGCCGCATAGAAGGCACCCTCGGGGTCGGTCATGTCGCGGGCCACATAGGCGAAGCAGCGCTCGGCTGCGCGCCGCCAGGCGGGGTTCCCGGTCGTCTCCCAGCCCTCGATGAAGGCGCGGGCAAGCTGGCCCTGATTGTAGAGCATCTTCTCGAAATGCGGCGTCCGCCAATTCGGGTCGACGGTGTAGCGGTGGAATCCGCCGCCCACATGGTCGTGGATCCCCCCCGCCGCGATGCCGTTCAGGGCATTCGCGGCGATGCCCAGCGCCTGCATGTCGCCGTCGCGGCGCCAGCGGTCGATCAGGAACAGCAGGAACCCCTCCTGCGGGAACTGCTGCGAGTTCGAGAACCCGCCCTCCAGCTCGTTCTGGAGGCCCGCAAGTTGGCCGACGGCGGCGGCAAACTCCGCCTCGCCCGGCGCCGGGGCGCTGGCGATCTCGGAGGGAGCGAACCGGCGGATCGCCTGCGCCAGCTGATCGGCGACGGCCTCGATCTCGGCCCGCTTGCCGCCGCGCCAGGCCTGGGCCACCGCCTGAAGGAGCTGGATGAAGTGCGGCCGCGGAAAATAGGTGCCTGTGTGGAAGGGTCGCCCGTCCGGCAGCAGGAACAGCGAGTTCGGCCAGCCCGCATGACCTTGCTGGAGCTGGGTGGCGGTGATGTAGATGTGATCCAGCGCAGGGTGCTGCTCGCGGTCGATCTTGATCGGGATGAAGTGGGTGTTGAGGATCTGGGCCACCGCCTCGTTGTCGAAGCTCTCCTCCTCCATGACGTGGCACCAGTGGCAGGTGGCGTAGCCGACCGAAAGGAAGATCGGCCGGTCCAGCGCCTGCGCCTCGGCCAGCGCCTCGGGGCCCCAGGCGTGCCAGTCGACCGGGTTGTGGGCGTGCTGCAGCAGATATGGCGACGCCTCCAGGATCAGCCGGTTGACGTATTGCGCCCGGCCCTGCGGGTCCAGCAGCGCTGTCCGCGGCGTATAATCCGCGCCTTTCGCGGCATAGGCGGCTTCCAGGCTGGCTGTCAGATCGGCGTCGCGCTGGATACCGGGGGGGTCGATGGCCAAGGCTGGTCCTCCTGTCGCGGCCAGTGCCGCCAGAAGCGGCGCGACCCGTATTCGCATCATCAGGCGCGGCATCCAGGCCATTGCAGTCGCTCCGGTAGGGAAGCCCGTCTGTCGCGGTGCATGACATTTCAGATAGGGCATACCATATCAAGGAACAGATCGAAGTTGACGGGAGATAACGATGCGCTGGCTGGCAGGGGTTATCGCCATCGCCCTGGGGCTGGCGGCCGCCCCGGTGTCCGCCCAGTTCGGGGCGGGCGCCAATCCACCGCCCGAGGACGGCGGCACGTCGCCCTGGATCCGCAAACCCGCCGAACCGAAGGGCGACACCGATCGAGACCACGACCGCGACCGCAAGCGCGGCCATCGCCGCGATGGCCGGTTCCGCGTGTTCATCCCCCACCCGTATTATTACCCCTACGACAGGGACGACGCGGCCACGCCCCCAGCGGAACCCGCCGAACCACCCGAGCCGGTGACACCGCCGGAGCCGCAGGCGCCGCCCGACCCCTTGGGGCCGCTCAACCGCAGCCTCGCGCGCGGCGCCGCAGCGCCCGAGCCGCCCTGGCAGCTGGGTCATCCCCTGCCCGCCGGGCTGCCGCATGTAACGCTGGACTGGCGCCGCTACGACCTGCCCGAACCGCCGGCCGGCCGCCTCTATGCCCGGGTCGGGCGCGACGTTCTGGTGATCACCGCCGCCGGGCGCGTGGTCGAGCGGGTCATGCCGCGCGAGTGACCCAAGTCACCCGGTACGGACCGCGGCGATGTCGCGATTTATCCCAGTCTGTCGCATGTGCGATACTCTCTGGCCAGCGGCGCAGGATATGCTATACACCGCTCTGGTATACCAGATACACAGCACCCGCTCGGAGGACTGAATGAGCCCGCTCGATGAAAAAACCGGCGACAAGTCCGGAGTCTGGAAATCGGGCAAGGGCAAGGGGCGACGGACCCCCAAGGGCCGCCAGCTCGAAGACCGGGCGCTGGCCGAGGTGCAGGCGCTGCTGGGCGACCGGCCGCGGCGGCGCGACCTGCTGATCGAGCACCTGCACCTGATCCAGGACCGCTACCACCACCTTTCGGCGGCGCATCTGCGGGCGCTGTCGGAAGAGATGAAGATGGCCCAGGCCGAGATCTACGAGGTCGCCACCTTCTACGCCCATTTCGACGTGGTGAAGGAAGGCGAGACGGCGCCGCCGGACCTCACCATCCGGGTCTGCGATTCGCTTTCCTGCGAACTGGCGGGCGCTCAGGAACTGATGGCCAAGCTGGCGGCGCAGTACAACGGCGCGCGCGAGGTCCGCGTGCTGCGCGCACCCTGCATGGGGCGCTGCGACACCGCGCCGGTGCTGGAGATCGGGCACAACCACATCGACCACGCAACGCCGGAGAAGGTGGCCGCCGCGATCAAGGCGGGCGACACCCATGCCCATGTTCCGGCTTACGAGACCTTTGCCGACTACAGTGCCAAGGGCGGATATGAAACCCTGAAGGCTCTGCGCGGCGGCGCCAGGACACCGGACGAAGTCCAGCAGACGGTTCTCGACTCGGGTCTGCGCGGCCTCGGCGGCGCGGGTTTCCCCTCGGGCCGCAAATGGTCCTTCGTGCGCGGCGCCAAGGGAACCAAGTACCTGGCCGTCAACGGCGACGAGGGTGAGCCCGGTACATTCAAGGACCGCTACTACCTGGAGCGCGAGCCGCACCTGTTCCTGGAAGGCATGCTGATCGCCGCCTGGGCGGTCGAGGCCGAGACCTGTTTCATCTACATGCGCGACGAGTACCCGGCCGTGCTGGAGATCCTGCGCCGCGAGATCGCCGCGCTGGAGGCGGCGGGCATTGCCGCGCCAGGTTACATCGACCTGCGCAGGGGCGCGGGCGCCTATATCTGCGGCGAAGAATCGGCGATGATCGAGTCGATCGAAGGCAAGCGCGGCTTGCCCCGCCATCGCCCGCCCTATGTCGCCGAGGTCGGTTTGTTCGGCCGCCCGACCTTGGTCCACAATGTCGAGACCCTGTACTGGGTCGCCAAGGTCGCGCGCGACGGGCCCACGGCGTTGAACAGCCACGGCATCAACGGGCGCAAAGGCTTGCGCAGCTTTTCGGTCTCGGGCCGGGTGCGTGCGCCGGGCGTTAAGCTGGTCCCGGCTGGCATCACCGTGCGCGCGCTGATCGATGAACATTGCGGCGGCATGGCAAAGGGTCATGTGTTCAAAGGCTATCTGCCCGGCGGCGCCTCGGGCGGCATTTTGCCCGCGTCATTGGGCGACGTACCGCTCGATTTCGACGTCCTGCAGGAACATGGCTGCTTTATCGGCTCGGGCGCGATTGTTGTCTT
>DATHZU010000492.1:0-11365 GCA_035458445.1 Thermohalobaculum sp.
GCGGCATAGTTGACCTGGGCGAACTGGCCCTTCTGGCCGTTGACCGAGGAGATCACGATGACCCGGCCGAACTTGCGGTCGCGCATGCCGATCCAGACCGGGTGGACGGTGTTGAAGACGCCGGTCAGGTTGGTATCGACCACCTGGTGCCACTGCTCGGGCGTCATGCGGTGGAACGGCGCGTCGCGGGTGATGCCCGCATTGGCGACGACCACGTCGATGGGGCCGAGATCGGCCTCGACCTGGGCGATGCCGGCCTTCGATGCGTCATAGTCGGCGACGTTCCACTTGTAGACCGGGATGCCGGTCTCGGCCTTGAAGGCGGCAGCCGCCTCGTCATTGCCGGCGTAGTTGGCGGCGACCTTGTAGCCCTTGGCGGCCAGGGCCTTGGAAATCGCCGCGCCGATGCCGCGCGACCCGCCAGTAACCAGTGCAACTCGTGCCATTTTTCTCTCCATGTTCCGTAGGGTGCGCTATCTGCGCACCGTTTCTTGACCAAGAGGTGCGCAAATAGCGCACCCTACGATTCACCGCTCGACGCACATGGCGACGCCCATGCCGCCGCCGATGCAGAGCGTGGCGAGGCCCTTCTTCGCGTCGCGCCGCTTCATCTCGAACAGCAGCGTGTTCAGCACCCGGCAGCCCGAGGCGCCGATCGGGTGGCCGATGGCGATGGCGCCGCCGTTCACGTTCACGATCGAGGGATCCCAGCCCATGTCCTTGTTGACCGCGCAGGCCTGGGCGGCGAAGGCCTCGTTGGCCTCGACCAGGTCCAGGTCCTCGACCTTCCAGCCGGCCCGCTCCAGCGCCTTGCGCGAGGCCGGGATCGGCCCGGTGCCCATGATGGTCGGATCGACGCCGGCGGTAGCGTAGCTGACGATGCGGGCCAGGGGCTCGATGCCGCGCTTCTCGGCGTCCTCCGCCGTCATCAGCAGGGTGACGGCGGCGCCGTCATTGATGCCCGAGGCATTGCCCGCGGTGACCGTGCCGTCCTTCGCGAAGGCGGGGCGCAGCTTCTGCATGTTATCGAGCGTGGCGCCGTGGCGGATGTACTCGTCCTGGTCTACCACGATGTCGCCCTTGCGGGTCTTGACCGTGAAGGGCGCGATCTCGTCGGCGAACCTGCCCGCCTTCTGCGCCGCCTCGGCCTTGTTCTGGCTGGCCAGCGCAAAGGCGTCCTGCTCGTCGCGGCCGAGCTGCCATTGCTTGGCGACATTCTCGGCGGTGGTGCCCATGTGATAGCCGTTGAAGGCGTCCCAGAGCCCGTCCTTGATCATCGAGTCGATGAAGTTCAGGTCGCCCATCTTCTGGCCCGCGCGCAGATGCGCCACATGGGGGCTGAGCGACATGCTCTCCTGGCCGCCGGCGATCACGATGGCGGCGTCGCCGAGCTGGATGTGCTGGGCGCCCAGCGCGACCGCGCGCAGCCCCGAGCCGCAGACCTGGTTGATGCCCCAGGCGGCGCTCTCGACCGGCAGCCCGGCCGCGATGTGCGCCTGGCGGGCCGGGTTCTGGCCCTGGCCGGCGGTCAGCACCTGGCCGAGGATGGTTTCCGACACATCCGCCGCATCGACCCCGGCGCGGGCCAGCGCCGCCTTGATGGCGGTGGCGCCGAGTTCATGCGCGGGGGTGTTGGCGAAAGAGCCGTTAAAGCTGCCGACGGCGGTGCGGGCCGCCGAGGCGATCACGATATTGGTCATGAGGTTCCTTCCTCCCGGGTAGCGCGGCCCTCATCCGCGCGAGGGAATCGCAGCCGGACCGCGTGAAAATCGAACCGTTTGTGTCACGAAAGCCGGCGCGGATCAATGCGACAATTGCTGCACTGCAACAAACCCGAAGCCGCAGGTGCGGGACCCGAATTCAGGGTCGTGCGGCGTCGCGCCTGCGGCAATAAACTGGCTTGCGGTATTTCGCAGTTGCAATAAAATTGTTGCCCCGCACCGCCCGGAGTGCAACATGATATTGCGCAGGGCAGGTGGGTCCCGGCGTCCCGCATCGGCCAGCCATGCGGTGCCGCCGGAAGCGAACGACAGGGAGGCGCGGCCGTGTCAGCAGGCGAGAGCAAGAGCAACGGCGACAAGATCGTCATCAAGAAATATGCCAACCGGCGGCTGTATAACACCGCCAAGAGCAGCTACGTGACGCTGGAAGACCTGGCGAAGATGGTGCGCGCCGGGCAGGACTTCGCGGTCTACGACGCCAAGACCGGCGAGGACATCACCCGCTCGGTGCTGACCCAGATCATCTTCGAGGAAGAGGCCAAGGGGCACTCGATGCTGCCCACGAACTTCCTGCGCCAGATCATCTCGCTCTATGGCGACGTGCTGCAGGGTGCGGTGCCGAGCTATCTCGAAGCCTCGATGGACGCCTTCGCCCAGAACCAGGAGCGGATCCGCCAGGCTTTCAGCGGCGCCAATCCGATGGCCAATTTCGAGGCGATGACGCGCGGCAACATGGAATGGTTCGAACAGGCCATGCGCATGTTCTCGCCTTTCGGCGCCGGCGCAGTGCCTGGATCGTCGGCCGGTTCCAAGGCGCCCCTCAAGGGCGATTCGGGGGCCGGATCGGAAGCACAGCCCGAGCCGGCGGCGAAGGATCTGAGCCAGGACCTCGACCAGCTCCAGCGCCAGCTCAGCGAGATGCAGTCCCAGATCGAGAAGCTGGCCCGCGCCAAGCGTTAGACCGGGGCCGTTTCAGGCCGAATCCGCCTGAAACAGGAATTTGGTCCGGGTTCATATGTTCGATCGACGCCTTGGGGTCCGCTCTGATCTGACCTTGCTCTGAGGCCGGTGCGTCGGCGCCTGGGCCGGGCGGGGTGCGGGCACCGGTTTCGCGCGTTCCATCGCCATGCAAGCCGGAAGGCAACTCGCGGGCCGGCGCGCGGGTGTCGCCGCGCCCCCGGCTTCGCTACCACCCGCCGCATAACCCGCCGCCACCCGCAGTTGCCGCCGGGTTCCGCCGGAGCGGATATTCGCCCCCGGGGGTCAGCGCGCCCTGATGACCATGGGCTCGGGGTTGGACGCCGCATCGAGCAGCAGGCATGGTGTGCCGAAATAGAAGCCCTGGAAGTACCCGACCCCGAGATCCCGCAGCACCCGTGCCTCGGCGGGACCCTGCACGAATTCCGCCACCGTCAGCATCTCGAAGTGCTTCCCGATCTCGACCAGCTTCGAGACGAAGAACCGGTTGTCGGCATTCGAAGTCACGTTGGTGATGAAGCTGCCGTCGATCTTGATCATGTCGAAACGGAAATCGCGCAGATTGCCGAACGAGGTGTGGCCCATCCCGAAATCGTCGAGCGCGAAGGCGCAGCCGGTGCGCCGCAACTTGTCCATGAAATCCTGGGTGCGGGCAGGGTCCAGCATCGCCGCGGTCTCGGTCACCTCGATGATCAGCCGCTCGGCCAGCGTGGAATCCTTGCGCAGCCCGTCGCGGAACAGGATCATCCACTGCGCGTCCTGCATCGTCTGCGGGAAGATGTTGACCGACAGCCGGATGCCGGGATTGCGCGCCAGGGCGTCGAGCGCCATCACCAGCACCTGCCGGTCGATCAGGGGCGCGAGGCCGAGCTGTTCCATCGCCGGCATGAACTTGGCCGCCGGCACCAGCCAGCCCTCCGGGTCGCGGACCCGGACCAGGCATTCGTGGAACGCCGCCCGCCCGGTCGAGTTCGCGCCCACCACCGGCTGGAACGCGATCGTCAGATCGCCGCTTCCGACCGCGCCCATGGCGATCTGCGCCGCCGCCGCGATCTCGTGGCGCAGATGGATGGTGGACCCCTTCAGCTCGGAGAAGCGGATGCATCCGGCACCGCGCCGCATCGCGTCGGTCAGAGCGTAGCGCGCATCGGCGATCAAGGATTCGAGTTCGCCACCGCCCAGCGAGCAGCCGGCGGCCACGGTCACCGCCACCGGGCCCTGCGCGGTGGGGATCGCGTCCTGCGCGACGATCGCCTGCATGCGCGCGAACAGGGCGCTGGCGGCCTCGCGCCCCATGCCCTCGACGGCGAGCGCATAGCGCCTGTGCTCGGCCCGCCAGAACCGCGCGCCGGCGGGCAGGACCGAGGAAAGCCGCTTGTGCACCGCTGCCGCGACGCTGTCGCCCAGCGCCTCGCCGAACAGGTCCTCGAGCGCGCCCAGATTGTCCATCCCCAGGATGAACAGGGCACCTTCCTCCATCGTCTCGCTCGAGGGCCCCGCCGCCCTGGGCGCCGCGGCGGGCATCTCCGGTTCCGCGGTAACGGCGGCTGCCCCGGAGCCACGGCGAAAGATGGGGTGCCTGTTCATTCCGCCCGCTCCCTGGTTAGGTCCGCGCCGTTGCGAATTCCATCGCTGCCACCCGTCGCATGGCTCTGGATGCGCGCCCATGAATGTTCTATGAATGTTCTAACGAAATGTTAATCTCGCCCTGCCGGGGCGAAAAATACGGAGGTTTTCATGCCCGAGCGCTGCGGCTGGTGCGGCACCGAGCCGATCTATGTGGCCTATCACGACACCGAATGGGGCCGGCCCGAGACCGATGGCCGGGCGCTCTACGAAAAGCTGATGCTCGACGGTTTCCAGGCGGGCCTCAGCTGGCTGACCATCCTGAAGAAGCGCGAAAGTTTCCGGACCCGGTTCCAGGGCTTCGACCCCGCGAGAGTCGCCCGCTGGGGCGAGGCCGAGGTGGCGCGCGCCCTGGCCGATCCCGGCATCGTCCGCCACCGCGGCAAGATCGAGGCCGCCATCGGCAACGCCCGCGCCTGGCTGGCGATCGAGGAGCGCGAGGGCTTCAGCCGCTTCCTGTGGCAGTTCGTCGATTTCCGCCCGGTCCAGAACCGGCTGGAGACCATGGCCCAGGTCCCGGCCGAGACGCCGATGTCGCGCGAGATGTCCAAGGCGCTGAAATCGGCCGGCTTCCGCTTTTGCGGCCCCACCATCGTCTACGCCTTCGCCCAGGCGGTGGGCATGGTCAACGACCACCTGGTGGGCTGCCCCCAGCACGCCGAATGCGCAGCCGAGGCGGCGCGGCTGGAGTTCTAGGCGACCGGCGCCACCGGCGCGCTGGAGCAGAACCTCCGCTTCCCCGGCCAAGCGAAGCGCGGTTCCAGGCCGGTGAGCCGGATCAGGAATCGCTCCAGTGGAGCGATTCCCCGGCGAACGGCCTGCACCAGGACTGGATGCGCGACTACGACCCGACGACGGGGCGCTACCTCCAGGCCGACCCGCTGGGGCTGGTCGATGGGGCGAGCGTGTATGGGTATGCGAGTCAGGGGCCGATACGGTGGGTTGATCCGAGGGGGGAGTTTATCCCGCTTCCCATCCTCCTGTTGTTTGTCGCGAGCGGCGCGGCAGTTGGCGGTGGCTTTGAGGCGTTGGATCAAATCAACAAGTACGGACAGGTATGCTTTTGGTGGCGAGTTGCTCTACAGGGTTCGATTGGTGGGGCTGCTGGCGGATTCGGAGCCGCTGGAGGAGCGGCGTTGGGAAGTGCATCTCTTGGTACGCAACTACTCTATCAGTTGTATAATGCCACCAAGTTTGCGGTCGTTGCTTCTGGGGTGAATTCAGTGGTTAATCGTCAGCCACGTGGGCAGGCGGTACGTTCAATGGGTGTTTCGGTCGTCGTGGCAGTTGCCGGCGCCGGTGTTGGTACGGTGGTCCCGGGACTGGGCGACGTAGTTGGCAGATCGGCACCACGAACGATAGTCGACGATCTGTTTGGTGAAGCGTTAGGCGTGACTACCGGTGCAGCCGTTGGAGAAGCCCTGGGAACAGGTCCGGACCGCCAGTTGGAATGTGGCTGCGTCAGCGGAAACTGATACGATTAGCCAATTATTATCTCTCAACAGCGTCTACAATGAGGCGATGATCGCGGATGAAAAGTTCGTTCAAGAAATACTTTCCCACAGTGATTGGGTTGATATTGTTCGCAGTATTATTAATTCTGCTAAGGTATCTTTTCGAGGGGCTGAGTAGTGGGTAAGCGTCGCGACAAACCGATCTCGGCGAGTACACAAACGATGTGGGCTTAGCAGTACCGTAATACGGTCGGGACGGTAACCCTTTCGGTCCACGACTTCTCCGGCAACCGAATAGCCGAGCATGGATCCGCGGGCGCGGTCTTGCGCGAATACATCTGGCTCGACGGGCGGCCGCTGGCGGTGATCGAGGGCAGGCAGCTCTACCACCTGCACTGGGACCACATCCTGCGGCCCGCGCTGGCCACCGACGCCACCGGCGCCGTGGTCTGGGCGGCGCGTCGCCTGCCTACTTCTCCTCGCCGAAGCGGTCCGCCACCAGCGCCTCGAGCGCTTCCATCAGTGCGTCGGCCTGGGGGCCGCTGGTGGTGACGTCGATCGTCGTGCCCTTGGCGGCGGCCAGCAGCAGCAGGCCCATGATCGAGTCGCCCGCCACGGTCTGGCCGTCGCGGCGCACCGTGGCGCTGGCGTCGAACTCCTCGACCGTCTCGACGAACCGGGCCGAGGCCCGCGCGTGCAGGCCCTTCACATTCGTGATGGTCAGCGTCCGCATCAGGGCCATGCGTCAGCGCCCGCGGGCCGGGTCGAGGATGCTTGCCGCCGAATCGATGTATTTGTGCCCGGCCTCCAGCGCCGCCTTGACCGCCTGGTCCACCGGCCGGTCGCGCATCTTGGCCAGCTTCACCAGCAGCGGCAGGTTGGCGCCGCAGATCACCTCGATGTCGGATCCGCTGATCGCCCCCAGCGCCAGGTTCGACGGCGTGCCCCCGAACATGTCGGTGATCAGCACCACGCCGTCGCCGGTATTGACCTGCGAGACCAGCAGGTTGATCTCGGCCTGGCGGGCATGCAGGTCGTCGGTCGGATCGATCGCCACCGCATGGACGTTCTGCTGCGGCCCGACCACATGCTCGGTCGCCGCCAGCAGGGCCTGGGCCAGGGCGCCATGCGCGACGATGACGATTCCGATCATGGTTCGGTCCCCGCACCCATCCCCGGGCCGCCTGCCGCCCCGGCGCCGGGCGTCTGCTCGATCTCGCGGTGGCGCAGCGCCACCGGCCAGCCCGCCTCGCGCAGCCGCGCGGCCAGCAATTCGCTGACGGTCACCGAGCGGTGCCGCCCGCCGGTGCACCCCAGCGCGACGCAAAAATACGCCTTCCCCTCGGCCTTGTATGCCGGCAGCAGCATCAGCAGCAACTCGCAAAGCTTCTCGAAGAACGGCTCGAACAGCGGGTCCGTTCCGACGAAACCCTGAATGCGCGCGTGCCTGCCGTCAAGCTCCCTCAGTTCCGCCTGCCAGTAAGGATTTCGCAGGAAGCGGCAATCCAGCACCATGTCGGCATCGCTGGGGGCGCCGCGCTTGTACGAGAAGGACTGCACCGACAGCGTCAGGCCGGCGCCGATCTGCTGCGAGAAGCGCCGCTCGACCTCGGCGCGCAGCGCGTTCGGGTTCAGATCGGTGGTGTCGATCACCACGTCGGCGCGCGCCCGGACCTCGGCCAGCACGCCGCGCTCGCGGGCGATGCCGGTGGCCGGGTCCTCGGCCGGCGACAGCGGGTGGCGCCGCCGGGTCTGGCTGAAGCGCGAGACCAGCGCCGAATCGGCGCAGTCGAGGAACACCAGCACGGCGCCGCCGCCCCGGCGCTCGCGCAGCCGGTCGATCACCGCGGTCAACGCCCTGGCCGAGAAGCCCCGGGTCCGCGTCTCGACCCCGATGGCCACCGGCCCCGGGGCGTCGGCTGTGCCGGAGGGCTCGACCAGCCGCTCGATCAGCGACAGCGGGAAGTTGTTCAGCGCCTCGAAGCCCAGGTCCTCCAAGGCGTTGATCGCGGTGGTGCGCCCGGCGCCCGACATGCCGGTGACGATCACCGCCAGCGGCGGCGCGGCCGCCGCGCCTTGCGCCTGGCCGCCGCCCTGTCCGGGCGCACCGGCGTCGGAGTCCGTCATACGCGTCACCACAGTCTATTGCCCGGCGAACAGATCGGCTCCGGGCCAGTCCTCGGCGCGGAGCATGCAGGTCAGCGCCGCGGCCAATCCGGGTTTTCCCTTGCACAGGATGGCCCGGCAGGCAATCCCCGAAAGGACCCGCTGCCGCACCGGCGGCAGCCGCTCGGTCTCGGCCTGGTCGAGGTCGGCCACCAATGCCAGGGGCGCCCCGCCGGTCGCCGCCAGCCGCACCAGTCCGAAGCCGCGAATCTCGACCAGCCCGCCGGCATTGGGCGGCGCCGCCACCCATAACCGTGCGGTGCCACCGGTTTCCGCGCGCCGCTCGACAAGAACCAGGTCGTCGGCGATCAGCGCGGCGCCGAGCGCGACCATCTCCAGCGCCAGGGTGGTCTTGCCGGCGCCCGGCGCGCCGGTGATCAGAAGCCCACGCCCGCCGACGGCGACCGCGCTGGCATGCAAGCCAGGGTCGCCGCTGGTCACCCGGGCAGTTCCACGACGAACCGCGCACCATCGGGCTCGCTCTCTTCCGGCGCGTCCTCGGCCCGGACGTTCTCGGCCCAGATGCGGCCGCCATGCGCCTCGACGATCTGCCGCGAGATGCTGAGCCCCAGTCCCGAATGGTTGCCGAAGCCCTCCTCGGCCGGGCGCTCGCTGTAGAACCGCTCGAAGATCGAATGCAGGTTGTCGTCCGGAATTCCCGGCCCCTGGTCCTCGACGGTGATCCGGACCAGCCCGGCGGGGGTCCGGGTCGCGGAGACCGAGATGGTGGTGCCATCCGGCGAGAAGGACAGCGCGTTGTCCAGCAGGTTGGTCAGCACCTGCGCGATCCGGCCCTCGAGCCCCAGCGCGATCAGCGGCCGCTGCGGCAGATCGGTGACCACGTCGACCTCGCGGTCCAACCCCTGGCTGCCGGTGAGTTCGGTCAGCGAGCCGATCAGCGCGCCGAGGTCGAAGGCCCGCATCTGCTCGCGCACCAACTCCGCATCCAGGCGCGAGGCGTTGGCGATGTCGGTGACCAGCCGGTCCATGCGTTTCACGTCCTTCTGGATCACATCCAGAAGCCGCTTCTGCTGGTCGCGCGTGCGGGCGTATTCCAGCGTCTCAACCGCCGAGCGAAGCGAGGTCAGCGGGTTCTTGATTTCGTGGGACACGTCGGCGGCAAAGCTCTCGATCGCCGCGATGCGGCGATACAGCGCCTCGGTCATTCGGATCAGCGCCGACGAGAGGTCGCCGATCTCGTCGGTGCGCTGGGTCATGTCGGGGATCTCGACCCGCTCCGGGTTCAGCGGGCGCGACAGGTTCGTGCCCTGCGGGTCTGCGGCCTCGGCCAGCCGGCGGATCGGGTTGGCGATGGTGTTCGCCAGCAGCACCGACAGGGCGACGCTGACGAAGGTCGCGATGATGAAGACCTGCAGGATCACCACGCGCTCGTTCTGCACCACGGCGTTGATGTCCTCGCCCTCGGTCGACAGCACCAATGCACCGAGAACCGCCTTGAACTGGCGCACCGGAACGGCGACCGAGACGATCAGCTCGCCGGCGCTGTTGACCCGTACCGCGTGGCTGATCTGCCCCTGGATGGCATCGGCGACCTCGGCCTCGCCGGTGATCCCGGCGACCGGAACCTCGACATGGACCGGCGGTTCCGAGCGAAACCTCTGCGCGAAGCCGTCATAGGCCCGCTCGAGGCGCTCCAGTATTCCCTCGCGGTCTTCCTCGCCCGGGGGGGTCAGTTCCGAAATCTTGATCGGCGCCCCGGACGGGGACAGGCTGCGGGTATCGCCGGTCAGCCGCAGCTGCCTGTCGTAGAGCCGCGCCCGCACCCCGGTCGGCTGGGCCAGGCGGTTCAGCACCACATTCGCCCGCACCGGGTCATAGCCGGGCTGCCCCGGCCCCAGGCCCGAGGACTCGGCGATGGTGATGGCGATGATCTCGCCCTGGGTCCTCAGCGACTGCACCCTCAGCTCGATCAGCCCTGACCGGAACTGGTTCAGATACATCACGCCGATGACCAGGATCGCCAGCCCGATCAGGTTGAAGAAGATGATCCGCCGCTGCAGCGACGAAAACGGCGCCGAATGCCGCAGGCCGCGCCTGATGGCGCGCATCAGAGTGCCGCGTTGGGGGTCGGGGCGCGCAGCCTCCCGGCCCAGGGCGGAGCCGGAATCAGGGTACCCGCCAACATCCTCGCCGGGATCTTCGCGGGGGTCTGCGTATATGCGATCCCCCTCCAAGCCTGCCCTCAAACTTCCCTGTACCTGTAGCCGACTCCGTAGAGCGTCTCGATCGAGTTGAATTCGTTGTCCACGTCGCGGAACTTCTTGCGAATGCGCTTGATATGGCTGTCGATGGTGCGGTCGTCGACATAGACCTGATCGTCATAGGCCGCGTCCATCAGCTGGTCGCGGCTCTTGACGAAGCCGGGGCGCTGGGCCAGCGCATGCAGGATCAGGAACTCGGTGACCGTCAGGGTGACCGGCTCGCCTTCCCACATCGAGGCGTGGCGCATCGGGTCCATCTCCAGCTTGCCGCGGATGATGACCTTCTCGGATTCGGCGCGCTCGACCGAGGCGTCCTCCATCGCCATGCGACGGCGCAGGACGGCGCGGATGCGCTCGACCAGCAGGCGCTGCGAGAACGGCTTGCGGATATAGTCGTCCGCCCCCATCCGCAGCCCCAGAAGCTCGTCGATCTCCTCGTCCTTCGAGGTCAGGAAGATCACCGGGACCTCGGATTTCAGCCGCAGCCGGCGCAGCAGCTCCATACCGTCCATGCGAGGCATCTTGATGTCCAGGATGGCAACGTCCGGCTCGGCGTTCGAAAGCGCCGCCAAGGCCGAGGCGCCATCGGTGAAAGTGGTCACCTCGTAGCCCTCGGCCTCCAGGACGATGGAAACCGAGGTCAGGATGTTTCGGTCGTCGTCGACCAGTGCGATGCTAGTCATGGAGTCTCCCGGGTGTTCCCGTGTTCAAACCCAAATTGCTCGATCGGCACGAAGCGCATAGCCGGTGCCCGGCTCGCCCGGCCGCGCCAGTTGCGAAGCAGCCCACGCCAGGTACAAAGCTGCGCCATGATTGCATGGCAATGATTCGAAGGCAATTTGTCAGTGGCGCCTCGCGATGAAACGATCTTTTGTGCGGCTTTCCGGTCTACAGCCGCGTCCCCCGGTCGCGATGCCGCGCAAAGTGGTTGGACAGCGGAAATTCCGTTGCTATAGACACCCCGCGTCCGGGTGGGAGTGTTCCGGAGAATCGCTTTCCTCCGGGCCGGGCACAATCTGACTGCGGCAAGCCGACTGTGCCGCCTGCGACAACCAGCACCGCGACGCGGGGCGCCGGATCGAATATCCGGCCGATGCGCGGGGGCAGCGACCGAGGAGAATCGCCATGGAGGCCGGGATTTTCAATCCGAGCTGCCGTGTCGTAGATGCAGGAATGACCGGCCTTGGCGCGGTGCACT
>DATHZU010000493.1:0-8673 GCA_035458445.1 Thermohalobaculum sp.
GGCGCGGCCGGGATCAACAACACCGACATCAACACGCGGATCGGCTGGTATTCGAAGGCGGTCAAGGGCGCGACCGATGCCGGCGGCGACCAGGCGGATGCGGCGGACGCAAGCTGGTCCGGCGTGCCGCTGCAGCTTCCCCGCATCCAGGGCGCCGATTGCTGCGGCCGGATCGTCGCGGTCGGGGCCGAGGTGGACCCAACCCGGATCGGCGAGCGGGTGATCGTGCGCAGCATGCAGCGCCACGGGGTGCGCGACAAACCCTTCGCGACCGTCACGCTGGGGTCCGAATTCGACGGCGCCTTCGCGCAATACATGAAAACCCCTTCGGACGAGGCCTACCGGGTCGCCTGCGGCTGGACGGATGCCGAACTCGCCTCGATCCCCTGTGCCTGGTCGACCGCCGAGAACATGCTGCACCGCGCGGGTTGCAAGGCCGAGCGGGTGCTGATCACCGGGGCCTCGGGCGGGGTCGGCTCGGCAGCGGTGCAGCTGGCGAAGCGCCGGGGCGCCGAGGTGATCGCGCTCAGCGGGGCCGCGAAGGCCGGGGACGTGCGGGCGCTGGGCGCCGACCTTGTACTGGACCGCGATGCCGATCTGGTAGCGGCGCTGGGGCGCGACTCGGTCGATCTGGCGGTCGATCTGGTGGCGGGGCCGAACTGGCCGCGGCTTCTGGACGTGCTGCGGGTGGGCGGGCGCTACGTGACCTCGGGCGCCATCGCCGGGCCGCTGGTCGAGCTGGACGTGCGCACCCTGTACCTGAAAGACCTGACCTTCTACGGCGCGACCTATCAGGACGATGAAGTGTTCGAGAACCTGATCGGCTATATCGAGCGCGGCGAGATCCGGCCGCTGGTGGCCCGGACCTACCCCTTGCGGGACATCGCCGTGGCGCAACAGGACTTCATGGCCAAGCGCCACACCGGCAAGCTGGTGCTGATCCCGCCCGGCTGAGGCGATTGCCCGCGCCGCGGCGTTGGTCTAGCTTGCCGCCGGAAACAGGCATCGCCGGGGATCGCCGCATGAACGAGGTCACAGGGGCCGGGAACTGGCAGTCGCTGCGCGCCGCGTTCCGTTGGCAGATGCCGGCGCGCTACAACATGGCCTGGGACATGTGCGGGAAATGGGCCGCGGCCGAGCCGGACCGGCTGGCGCTGGTCTATCTGCGCCCCGACGGAGCGGTCAGGAACTATTCCTTCAGCCAGCTCGACCGCACCTCGAGCCGCTTTGCCAATGCGCTGGCGGAACACGGGGTCAAGCGCGGCGACCGGGTCGCGGTGCTGCTGCCGCAGGTCCCGGAGACCATCGTGACCCATCTGGCGGCCTACAAGCTGGGAGCCGTGGCGCTGCCGCTGTTCACGCTGTTCGGCGAGGAGGGTCTGGAGTACCGGCTGACCGATTCAGGGGCCACGGCGCTGATCACCGACGAGGCCAATCTGCCGAAGATCGCCGCGATCCGCGACCGGCTGCCCGGGCTGGAGACGGTGTTCTCGATCGACCGGCCAGGCGCCGGCGCCTGGGGCTTCTGGCAGGAGCTGGGCAAGGCGAAGGACGCCTGCGCAACCGCGGATACGGGGCCCGAGGACCCGGCCTTCATCTGCTACACCTCCGGCACCACCGGGCCGCCGAAGGGGGCGCTGCATGCGCACCGCGTCCTGCTCGGCCATCTGCCCGGCGTGCAGGTGACGCACGAGTTCTTTCCCCAGCCGGGCGATGTGATGTGGACCCCGGCCGACTGGGCCTGGATGGGCGGGCTCTGCAACATCGCCATGCCCGCGCTGCGCTACGGCGTGCCGCTGATCGCCCACCGGATGGAGAAGTTCGACCCCGAGAAGGCCTTCGATCTTATGGCGCGGATGGGGGTCAGAAACACCTTCCTGCCACCGACGGCCCTGAAGATGATGCGCACGGTCGCGCGGCCCGAACGCTTCGCGCTGAAGCTGCGCTCGGTCGGCTCCGGCGGCGAGAGCCTGGGCGCGGGCGTGCTGGAATGGGGCAGGAGCGCGCTGGGCCTGACGATCAACGAGTTCTACGGTCAGACCGAATGCAACCTGGTGCTCGGCAACTGCGCGTCGATCATGGAGGTGAAGCCGGGCTCGATGGGCAAGCCCTTCCCGGGCTCGGACGTGGCGATCCTCGACAGCGAGGGCAACGAATTGCCGCCGGGCGAGGCGGGCGAGATCGCGGTCAGGCGCGGCGATGCCGCGATGTTCCTGGAATACTGGAATGCGCCGGAGAAGACGGCGGAGAAATTCGTAGGGAATTCCCGGGGCGACTGGATGCGCACCGGCGACGAAGGGATCATGGACGCCGACGGCTATTTCTGGTTCGCCTCGCGCACCGACGACGTGATCACCTCGTCCGGCTACCGGATCGGCCCGAGCGAGATCGAGAACTGCCTGGTCGGGCATGGCGCGGTCGCCATGGCGGCCTGTGTCGGCATCCCCGATCCGATGCGCACCGAGGTGGTGAAGGCCTTCGTGACCCTGGCGCCCGGGTTCGACGGGTCGGAGGCGCTGGAGGCGGAACTGATCGCCCATGTGCGCACCCGGCTCAGCCCCCACGTGGCGCCGCGCTCGGTCGCCTTCATCGAGGCGATGCCGACGACCGCCACCGGCAAGATCATGCGCCGCGAGTTGCGGGCGCGCGAGATCGCGAAGGGAGAGGGTGGGTGAAACTGACCGGAGGCTGCCTCTGCGGCGCAGTGCGCTACGAATTCGAGGGCCGGCCGGGGGCGGCGGGCTGGTGCCATTGCCGCATGTGCCAGCGCGCCTCCGGCGCCCCGGCGCAGACTTATGTCCAGCTTGCCGCCGATGCCTTCCGCTTCACCGCGGCCGAACCGGCGGTCTACCGGTCCTCGACCCATGGCAAGCGGCGGTTCTGCGCGGTCTGCGGCAGCCAGATCGACTTCCGCGACGCGGAGGAACCGGACTGGATCTCGGTCAACAGCGGCACCCTGGACGAACCGGCGCTGGCGCCGCCTGATCGGCATATTTGGACCGAAAGCGAAGTGTCGTGGTTCGGCAAGGCAGGCGATCTGCCGCGCTTCGATCACGGCGGCTGACTGCTCTCCAGGCCAAGACCCGGATCAGGTGCCCGGAACAGCGCTCGCAGATGCCTGCACCAGCCGCGTTGGCCGAGGCTGCGGGACCGGCGGCATGCCCCGGCGCACCAGAGTCGCCTTCAGGTTGCCATGCTGCCCGGCACGGGTCGCCTGAAGCTTGCCATCGACGATCCGGTAGCTCGCTGTCTCGGTGCCATAGGCGAAGCGCAGATTGCCCTCGCCGTCGAAGCGGGCGGTACGCCGGAAGGCGGTTGCCGGCTGCAGCCAGGGCTCGTAGGGCGCATGCATCTCGAAGACATCCGCACGCCCGTCCGGGTAGACCTTGGTGACCAGCAGATCGTGGCACCAGACCCCGTTCCAGGCGCCGCCGCCCCACTCGCCCAGGTATTGCTTGTATGTTTCCGGAACCTGGGGCTCCGGTTTCTCGACCTTTGCCTCGGTGAACAGCACGACTGTGTAGCAGTCGCTGGTGACGACCGGCTTTTTCTGCGCGACCTTCACGGGTTCCTTTTGCGCTGTCTGGAAGCAACCAGATAGCCCAAGGCAAACGATGACCAGCAGTATGGTACGCATCGGTGAACTCTCTCAACTGCCCATGTGCCCGGGTGTTCGCCCCCAGGTTGCGGGTCAGTCTACTCCACCGTGACGGATTTTGCGAGGTTTCTTGGCTGATCCACATCGGTGCCGTTCGCGAGCGCCGCGTGATAGGCCAGCAGCTGCGCCGGAATTGCATGCAGAATGGGCGCCACCAGGGCTTCGCATGCCGGGACCGGGATCACATGCCAGCAGCCCTCGGCGGCCTCGGCGGCACCGGCCGGATCGGTGATCAGCACCACGCGGCCGCCGCGCGCCATCACCTCCTGCATGTTCGAGACGGTCTTGTCGAAGACGCCGTCCTTCGGGGCCATCACCACCACCGGCACCCGCTCGTCGATCAGGGCGATCGGGCCGTGCTTGAGTTCGCCCGACGCATAGCCCTCAGCATGGATGTAGCTGATCTCCTTCAGCTTCAATGCGCCTTCCAGGGCGATCGGGTACATCTGACCACGGCCCAGATAAAGGATGTCGCGGGCATTCGCCATCTCCTGCGCGATGACGGCGATTTGCGGCTCGAGCGCGAGCGTCTCCGCCGCCAGCCGGGGTGCCTCGAGCAGCGCGGCGACCAATTCGCGCTCGCGCGCCGCATCGATTCGCCCGCGCTGCCGGGCGGCGAGGATCGCGGTGCAGGCCAGCGTCAGAAGCTGGCAGGTGAAGGCCTTGGTCGACGCCACCCCGATCTCGCGGCCGGCCATGATCGGCAGCACCAGGTCGACCTCGCGGGCGATCGTGCTTTCGGTGGCGTTGATGATGCCGATCGTGTTCCGCACCCGCCCGGCAACGTGGCGCAGCGCCGCCAGGGTGTCCGCGGTCTCGCCCGACTGGCTGATGAAGATCGCCGCCTCGTCGCCGGTCAGCGGCGGGTCGCGGTAGCGAAACTCCGAGGCGATATCCAGCTCGACCGGCAGCCCGGCAAGCTGCTCGAACCAGTACTTCGCCACGTGACCGGCATAGGCGGCGGTGCCGCAGGCGACAACGATTAGGCGCGGCAGCGCCGCCCAGTCGACGGTGTCGGCGGGCGAGCTGACCCGCGCCCGGTCGGCCGAGACGTAGCGCGACAGCACGTGGTTCAGCACCGCCGGCTGCTCGTGAATCTCCTTCAGCATGAAGTGGCGGTGGGCGCCCTTGTCGACCAGCGTGGATTCGACCGAAACGGTCTTGATGCCGCGCTCGACCGTGGCGCCGTCGCGGTCGAAGATTTGGGCCCCCGCGCGGGTAACGACAGCCCAGTCGCCCTCTTCCAGATAGGTTATGCGCGAGGTCATCGGCGACAAGGCCAGCGCATCCGAGCCGACGAACATCTCGTCCTCGCCCCAGCCGATGGCCAGCGGAGAGCCGTGCCGCGCCGCGATCATCAGATCGGGTTCGTCCTTGAACAGGAACGCCAGGGCGAAAGCGCCTTCCAGCCGGGGCAGCGTGTCGGCGACCGCTTCCGCCGGCTTCATCCCGCGGGCGATGGCGTGAGCGGCGAGCTGGGCCACGACCTCGGTATCGGTCTCGGTCTCGCAGGTTACGCCCTCGGCTTCCAGCCAGGCGCGCAACTCGCGGAAATTCTCGATGATGCCGTTATGGACCACATGCACCGGCCCGGCCGCATGGGGATGCGCGTTCTGCACGTTCGGCGCGCCATGGGTGGCCCAGCGGGTATGACCGATTCCAGCTGTGCCCGGGGCCGGGTCCTTCGCAACCAGCTTGATCAGCTCGCCCAGCTTGCCGACCGCGCGGCGCCGGATCGGCAGGCCGTTCTGCAGCGTGGTCAGCCCGGCGCTGTCATAGCCGCGATACTCCAGCCGCTTGAGCGCATCGAGGATGCGGGGCGCGGCCTCCAGCTGGCCGAGAACTCCGACGATTCCGCACATTGCGCCCGCTCCCGCCCCTTACTTCTTGTTCTTCCGTGCCCGCATCTTCTCGCGCAGCCGTATCGCCATGCCGTCGCGGTTGGTCTGCGGCGTGCGCGACAATGCCAGGGAATCCGCGGGCACGTCCCGCGTGACGACCGTACCGGTGCCCACATAGGCATTGTCGCCGATCGTGACAGGCGCCACCAGAGAACTGTTGGTGCCGATGAAGGCGCCGGCGCCGATCTCGGTGCGGTGCTTGGCGAAGCCGTCGTAATTGCAGGTGACCACGCCAGCCCCCAGATTGGCGCCCGTGCCCACCGTTGCATCGCCCAAATAGGTCAGGTGGCTGGCCTTGGCGCCGTCGCCGAACGCGACGTTCTTCATCTCGACGAAATTGCCCACCTTGCAGCCCGCGCCGATGGTCACGCCGCCGCGCAGCCGCGCGAAGGGGCCGACCTGGGCGCGCGCGCCGATCTCGGCGTCGGCCAGATGGCAGAAGGCGTGGATCGTGGCGCCGTCGGCGATCGCCACGCCCGGGCCGATCACCACGTTCGGCTCGATGGTGACGTCCCGCCCGATGACCGTGTCCCAGCCCAGGAACACCGTGTCGGGCGCCGTCATCGTGCAGCCGGCCAGCATCGCGGCGCGCCGCGCCCTGGCCTGGAAGGCGGCCTCGGCTGCCGCCAACTGCACCCGGTCGTTGATGCCCAGCGTCTCGGCCTCGTCGCAGCGCACGACGCGGGTGTCGAGCCCCTCGGCGCGCGCCAGCCCGATCACGTCGGTCAGGTAGTACTCGCCCTTGGCGTTGTCGCTGCGGACCTCGGCCAGCAGCCGGAACAGGGTGGCGCAGTCCGCTGCGATGACCCCGGAGTTGCACAGCGTGATCCCCAGCTCGGCCTCGGTCGCGTCCTTCGCCTCGACGATCCGGTCCAGCAGACCGCCGGGACCGGTCACCATGCGGCCATAGCCGCCGGGCTGTGCCGCCTCGAATCCGAGCGCAACGACATCGGCCCCGGCCGCGCGGGCCGCGCGCATGCGCGCGAGAGTGGCGGCCGATATGAAGGGCGTGTCGCCGAACATCACATATGCATCGCCCGAGAACCCGGTCAGCGCGCCCTCGGCCATGCGCACCGCGTGGCCGGTGCCCAGCTGCTCGGCCTGCTCGCAGATCGCCGCATCGGGCGCCAGCATCCGGGTGGCCTTCGCCACCGCGTCGCCGCCATGGCCAGTGACGACCGCCATCCGGGCCGGCCGCAGCGACAGCGCCGCGCGCATCGCATGGTGCAGCATCGGCGCGCCCGCGATGGGGTGCAGAACTTTCGGCAGGTCGGAATTCATCCGCACGCCCTTGCCCGCGGCAAGGATGACGGCGGCGGCCGGTCGCGGATCGGGGTTTGCTTCGGTCATCTGAACCCTATATCGGTCCCGCCGGGCGAGAAAAAGCCTGTCTCAGCCCAGAAACCATTTCAGAGCTTCGCTTCGGAACTGTTAACCATGGCGCGGCGAAGGTGAAGACGGAACAGGACATGCGCGGCGCGATATTCGATCTGGACGGGACTTTGGCCGACACGGCGGCCGATCTGCTGGGTGCGGCCAATGTGGTGCTGGCGCCGCTCGGCTATCCGCTGCTGACACTGGCGCGCGACAAGTCCTATGCGGGCCGTGGCGGCAAGTCGATGATTCGCCGCTCGCTGTCGCTGATGGAGGCCGGCCCTGGTGCTCCGGAGGTCGATGCCATCGCCGACGCGCTTTATCCCGGCCTGCTGGTGGCCTACGAGACCCGGCTGGCCGAGGAGACGCGGCTGTTCGACGGCATGCTGGACTGCCTCGATGCGCTGGCGGCGGCCGGCTGGCGGCTGGGTGTCTGTACCAACAAGCCCGAACGGCTGGCGCTGCTGCTGCTCGACGCGCTCGGCGTGCTCGACCGCTTCGGCGCCGTGCTTGGCGGCGACAGCCTGCCGGTGCGCAAGCCGGACCCGGTTCCCCTGACCGAGACGGCGCGGCGGATCGGCGCGCGGCCCGAACTGTGCGTGATGCTGGGCGACACCCGGACCGATCTGGACGCAGCCCGCGCGGCGCGCGTGCCCTGCGTGCTGACCAGCTTCGGTTTCGCGGCCGAGCCGCTGCATGAGCTGGCTGCGGACGCGGTGGTCGATCATTGCCGGGATATCCCGGCGGTGCTGGAGCGCCTGTGCCCGGCCCCGGCCGCTGCGGGCTGAGCGCGAACACCCCCCGAAACCACTTGACGCCGCCGCGCCGCCGCGCCTATAGGAACGCCTCGCCAGGCGCGCCTGGGGGCGGTTAGCTCAGTTGGTAGAGCACAGTGTTCACATCGCTGGGGTCACTGGTTCGAATCCAGTACCGCCCACCACACACATCCCAAAATCTTGGGATCACTCAACTTCTTGAAATCAAACGGCTTCCAAAGGTCTCGTGTATCACGTAAGTGTATCACATGAGCAGGCCGTATGTGACCACCAGCCAGCATCTGATCCGTCGAAACGGGGTCTATCAATTCCGGATGCGTGTGCCCTTGGACGTGGCAGACGCGTTCGGTAGGACCCACGTTCACCACTCTTTGCGGACGAAAAACCTAACGGAGGCAGGTCGCCTGCGCGATGCTTGGTTTTTCAAATACCAAGCTGAATTCGAGAGGCTGCGCGCACAACAGCGCACCGACCAGCAACCATCGGCCTACAGGATCGCTCTTGCGCGCCTGAAGCCGCTCATTGAAGACTGGCTACAAACACAGTTGCAACTGGTTGCAAGTGATCGAGTGGGAGTGCCAGACCCGACGGATGACCCCGATGAGATTGATGAGAGCGATGACGATCCAGCAAGAGTGAAAGCCGAACTAAGGGCCGACCTGATGTCCTATGGTGGACCGTCACCGCACTTGCACTATGGAGTAAAGCGGTTTGCCTACGACCTCTTGCTGCGCGGCGGAGCGCCGACGAAACCCTCTCCTTCAAGCTCTTCCATCCAGCCTCCTGACATCCCGGACATAGACGAAGGTTCGCCGGAGTTTAGGCGGCTTTGTGTGCTCGTCGGCGCCGCTCTCCAAGAGGCGACCCGCGCGCATCTCGCGCTGCTCGAAGGCCGTCCATTTGAGCCGAAAGAAGAGCCTCTCGCCGAGATATCCGGGCCCGGTCCATCACTCGCAGAGAGCAT
>DATHZU010000494.1:0-3015 GCA_035458445.1 Thermohalobaculum sp.
GCGGCACCTCGCTGGGGATCGATGCCGAGGCGTTCTGTCGAAAATCCGGCGTCACCACGGCGGTCGACACCGGCTCGGCCGGGCCCGGCAATTTCGCCGGCTTCCGCAAGCATGTGATCGAGCCGTCCGAGGTGCGCATCCTGGCCTATCTGCACGTCTCCTGGGCTGGCATCTACGGGTTCTGGACCACCGTCAGCGTCGGCGAGAGCGAGGATATCCGGCTGATGGCGCCCCGCGAATGCGCCGCCGTGGCCGATGCCAACCGCGACGTGATCGTCGGCATCAAGGTGCGGCTGGGGCGCAAGGCCAGCGGCACCCAGGGCATGACCCCCTTCAACTACGCCATGCAGGTGGCCGAGGAGGTGGGGATGCCGCTGATGGTGCATATCGACGAGCCGCCGCCCAGTTACGAGGAGGTCGTCGCCGCGCTCCGCCCCGGCGACGTTCTGACCCACTGCTTCCGGCCCTTCCCGAACACCCCCTGCACGGCCCAGGGCACGGTCAAGCCGGTGGTGCGCGAGGCGCGCGAGCGCGGCGTGATCTTCGATGTCGGCCACGGGCGCGGCTCGTTCGCCTTCAAGACGGCGCGGGCGATGATGGCCAACGGATTCAACCCGGATGTGATCTCGTCCGACGTGCATCAGCTCTGCATCAACGGCCCGGCCTTCGACCAGGTGACGACGATGTCGAAGTTCCTGTGCATGGGCATGGACCTGCCCGAGGTGATCCGCCAGAGCACGGTGAACCCCGCCATGGCGCTGAAACGCCCGGAATTGGGCTCGCTGAAGCCGGGCTCGGTGGGCGACGCGACGGTTCTGACAGTGCGCGAGGGCAAGTTCGACTATGTCGACGTGGTCGGCGAGCACCTGGAAGGCGACCGAAAGATCGACTCCGCAGGCGTGGTCATCGGCGGCAAGTGGTGGTGGCCGCATTGACATGTAGGGTTAGCTCGAACGAGCCCACCATGCCGTGACACCGGGCATGGGCGGTGGACATGCATGCCCACCCTAGATTCGCTGTCAGGCGGAGGCGGCGTCCACCCGCACGCAGACGCCTTCGTTGTCGTCGAAGGCGAAGCCTGTGGTGCAGGTCTCGTTGCAGGCCTGGGCAGCGCCGATGCCCCCGGCGATGGTGAGCAGCAAGGCGGTCAGGCGGAGCATGGCGGTCATGGAGTCCTCCCTCGGAGTCGTGGCTTGACCGCGAGGATAGCGGAAAATCGGGCGCCGGTCATCCGGCCGTTGCGCGCGCCGTAGGGCGGGCTTCAGCCCGCCAGATGCCGGAAATGGCGGGCTGAAGCCCGCCCTACGGGGTAATCGCAGGAAGGTAGGCTCTCCCGAATTCGTGGCGCAGAGGAATCGCGGAAGGCATCTTAAATCCGCAACGAATTCAAAGACTTGGCGCTCTTTTCACAGTGAAATGCTCGTACCGGGCAGCCTCACGCCCCCATCATCTCGGCCAGCTTCATCCGCTGCACCTTGCCCGAGGGGCCGCGGGGCAGGTCGTCGAGGATATGCACCCGGTCCGGCGCCTTGAACGGGCCGACCTGCTGGCGGGCGAGGGCAATCAGCTCGGCCTCGGTCACCGTCGCGCCCTCGGTCAGCTTCACCGCCGCCTCGACCCGCTGGCCGTAGTCCTTGCAGGGCACCGCATAGGCGGCGGCCTCGACCACCTGGTCGTGCAGCAGCAGCGCCTCGTCGATCTCGCGGGGCGCGATGTTCTCGCCGCCCTTGATGATCAGCTCCTTGCGCCGCCCGGTGACGTAGATGTAGCCGTCCGCGTCCATGTGGCCGAGGTCGCCGGTCAGGAACCAGCCATCGGCGTTGAAGGCTTCGCCGGTCGCCTCCGGGTTCCTCAGGTACAGCCGGAACACGTTGTCGCCCCTGACCGCGATCTCGCCCGACTCCATGCGCGGAACCTCGGCGCCGTCGGCGCCAAGGATGGCGATCTCATTGCCGTAGGCCTTGCCCGGCGAGCCGTATTTGCGCACCCCCGGCGGCATCGGGTTCGAGACGATCTGGGCCGAGCATTCGGTCAGGCCCATGGTCTCGATCAGCACCAGGCCGAACAGCTCCTCGAAGGCCCGGTGCACCTCGGGCGACAATGGCGCCGAGGCCGAGCGGGCGAAGCGGACCTTGCCCAGCTTCTCCCGCGGCGGCGGGCCGTCGGCCTCGGCGGCGCGCAGAAGGTACTGGTACTGGGTCGGCACTGCCGAGAACCAGGTGCAGCCATTGTCGATCACCTGGTCCCAGAAGCCCCGGACGCTGAAGCGCGGCGGCACCACGATGGACATGCCGCCGACCAGCGTCGACATCAGCGAGACGCAGAAGCCGTTGATGTGGAACAGCGGCAGCACCAGCAGGGTGCGGTCGTCGGGCGTCAATTCGTGTGCGATGATGGCGTTCTCGCCGCCGCAGAGCGGCGCGCGCTGGCGCAGGACCGCGCCCTTCGGGTTGCCGGTGGTGCCGGAGGTGTACATCAAAAGCCCGTCGATGCCGTTGTCATGGGCGGGGATCGGGGCGGCGGCGCCGGTGACCTCGGCCGGCCATTCCGGCCCGGACTGCGGATCGCAGCGGATCACCCGGATCGGGCGGTCGATGCCCTGAAGGATGTTTTCCAGACGCGGCGCCTCGTCGGGGCCGACGAAGATGATCCCGGTGCCGGAGTGGTCGATGACATAGCGGATCTGGGGGTCGCCGGCGGCCAGGTTGATCGGCGCGGCAATCCGCCCGCCATACATCGCCCCCAGCAGCGCCTGCGCCGATCCCCAGGAATTCTGCATCATCACCGAGACTGGTTGTTGATGCTGAATTCCCATCTGGGACAATGCGTTGGAGAACGAAGTTAACGCGGATTTCAGGTCGCCCCAGGTAACCCGCCGGCCGCTGTCCGGGGCGATCAGGAAGGTTCCATGCGGTTGCGCCGACGCGTGGGCGTCGACGATATCCCTGACCGAGCGATTGCCAACCAGTGCGCCCATGTCCCGCCTCGCGCGTAGGGTGGGGTTTCACCCCACCG
>DATHZU010000495.1:0-6356 GCA_035458445.1 Thermohalobaculum sp.
CTTCAGCTATTCCTGACGCGCCCGGGTCTGAGGCAGGAGCCCGCCGCCGACGGGTCAGACCGGCAAGCCGCGCGCGCCGGCCCAGGCGAGCAGCGCCGCGCGTGCCGAGGTCGCTCCCGCGGCCTCGGCCCCGGCCATGACCCCCCGAACCTCGCCCAGGTCCACCTCCATCAGCGCGCGCTTGACCGGGCCGATCGATGCGGGCCGCATCGACAGCTCGCGAAAGCCCAGCGCCGCCAGCACCAGCGCCTCCAGCGGCCGTCCGCCGGATTCGCCGCAGAACGACAGCGGTGTCCCGGCCTTACCGCAGCGCTCGACGATCCGCGCGAGCAGCCGCAGATACGAGAAATTCAACACGTCATACCGGGTCCGCACCCGCTCGTTCTGGCGGTCGGCGGCAAAGAAGAACTGCAGCAGGTCGTTTCCGCCGACCGAGACGAAATCGGCCTCGGCAAACAGGTCGTCGGCGGCAAAGGCGAGAGACGGGGTTTCCAGCATGAAGCCGATCTTCAGCGTGGCGGGCGCCGGATGGCCCATCGCCGCCATGCGCGCCACTTCGCGCTCGACCAGCCTGCGGGCCTCGCGGTACTCCTCGGCCTCGGCGACCATCGGAAACATGATGCTGAAGGGCCGCCCGTTGGCGCCGCGAACCAGCGCCTGCACCTGCATCCGGAACAGTTTCGGCCGGTCCAGCCCGACCCGGATCGCCCGCCAGCCCAGCGCCGGATTCGGCTCCTCCTCGCGCTTGAAATAGGGGATGATCTTGTCCGATCCGATATCCAGCGTGCGGAACACCACCTCGCGCTCCTTCGCCGCGTCCAGCACGCGGGAATACAGCGAGGCCTGCGCCGCCCGGCCTGGCAGTTTCGGCCGGATCAGGAACTGCAGCTCGGTCCGGTACAGCCCCACCCCCTCGGCCCCGCTGGCATTGATCGAGGGCAGGTCGGCCAGGACGCCCGCATTCATCTTCAGCTTCACGGTGGCCCCGTCCAGCGTGGTAGCCGGCTTGTCGCGCAGCGAGCGGTAGACCTCGCGCGCCTGTTCGGCCAGGACCACCTTCTCCTTGAAGGCGTCGAGGATGCTGCCCTCCGGTCGCAGATCGACCCTGCCCTCGCGACCGTCTACAACGATCCGGTCGCCAGGGTTGGCGTCGCGGGTGATCCGCTCGGCCTGCACTACCGTCGGAATTGCCAGAGCCCGCGCCACGATGGTGGCATGGCTCGACAGCGAGCCCTCCTCCAGCACCAGCGCGACGATTCGGCCGGCATGTTCCAGAAGCTCGCCGGGGCCGATATTGCGGGCGACCAGCACCGCATTGGGCGGCAATTCGGCGCCCGCCCCGCCCTCGGGACCGATCATGTGCCGCAACAGCCGGTTGGCGAGGTCGTCGAGGTCGTGCAGCCGCTCGCGCAGGTAGGGGTCGGCGACACGTTCCATCCGGATCCGGGCATCGGACTGGACCTTCTCGACCGCAACCTCGGCGGCCAGGCCGGACTCGATTGCCTCGTCCAGCCGCCGCCGCCAGCCCTTGTCATAGGCGAACATGCGGTACGCCTCGAAGATCTTGCGGTGCTCGCCCGATGCGCCAAGCCCGTTGCCCTCGACCAGTTGGTCCACATCGCCGCGCAGCGCTTCCATCGCCTCGGCCAGGCGAGCGCGCTCGGTCTCGACGTCGTCGGCGATGGGGTCGAAGACCACCAAGCGCGGCTCGTGCAGGTGGACCGCACCCTCGGCCAGGCCGTCGCAGGCGCCGACGCCGTGGAACACCACCGGCCCGGTGCGGTGGCCCGGCCCGCCGGCGATGCCGTCCGATCCGGTGAATGCGCCTGCCTCGGTCATCTCGGAGATGACCATGGCGACGATCTCCAGCGCCTCGACCTCGTCCTCGGTGTAGTTGCGGCGGGTCTCGTTCTGCACCACCAGAACGCCCATCACCTCGCCCAGCCGCTGGATCGGCACGCCGACGAACGAATGGTAAATCTCTTCGCCGGTCTCGGGCAGATAGCGGAAACCCGGCGCGCTTTGGGCATCGTCGGTGGCGAAGGGCTCGGCCCGCTCGGCGATACGGCCGACCAGGCCCTGGCCGATGCGCAGCCGGGCCGAATGCACCGATTCCTGCTTCAACCCCTCGGTGGCGCACAGCTCCAGCGTGCGGTCGTCGCGCTTCAGATAGATCGAGCACACCTCGGCGACCATGTTGCTGGCCACCAGGCGCGTCACCTTGTCTAGGCGCTGCTGACCGTCGCCGGGGCTGGCCATGACCGCCCGCAGCGCGCGCAGCAGGGCCCGCGATCCACCCTTGTCGGCGGGCATTCCTGCCCTCCCTCAAAATGACTTCTGTCTCTCGGCGCGCCGCGCGCGCCGGGTCTCTGCCTTCAGGCGGCCTCCAGCCCGAACGCCTTGTGCAGCGCCTGAACCGCGAGTTCCATGTATTTGCGGTCGATCAGCACGCTCACCTTGATCTCGGACGTGGTGATTACTTTGATGTTAATTCCCTCGGCGGCAAGGGCCGAGAACATCTTCTGGGCCACGCCCGAGTGGCTGCGCATGCCGATGCCGACCACCGAGACCTTGGCGACCTCGTCGTCGACCAGCAGCTGTTCGTATCGAAGGTTCTCGTGCGCGCCCTCCAGCGCCAGGCGGGCGCGGCCGACCTCGTCGGTGGGGCACGAGAAGGTCATGTCGGTCATGCCGTCGGCGCTGATGTTCTGCACGATCATGTCGACATTGACGCCGTGATCGGCCAGCGGCCCGAAGATCGCGGCGGCAACGCCGGGTCGGTCCGGCACCTTGACCAGGGTCACCTTGGCCTCGTCGCGCACATGGGCGACACCGCTGACGACGTTCTGTTCCACGATTTCCTCCTCGTCACAGACCAGGGTTCCAGGCAAGTCCTCGAAGCTGGACAGCACCTGCAGGCGCACCTTGTATCGCATCGCCAGTTCGACCGAGCGGGTCTGCAGCACCTTGGCGCCCAGCGACGCCAGCTCCAGCATCTCCTCGTAGGCGATCTTGTCGAGCTTGCGGGCGCGCCGCTCGATGCGCGGGTCGGTGGTGTAGACCCCGTCCACATCCGTATAGATGTCGCAGCGCTCGGCCTCCAGCGCCGCCGCCAGCGCCACGGCGGAGGTATCCGAGCCGCCGCGCCCCAGCGTCGAGATGCGCCCGTCCGGGCCGATCCCCTGGAACCCCGAGACCACCGCATGAAGCCCCTGCTCGAAGCGCTTGGCCATCTCGCCGGTCTCGATCTCGAGGATCCGCGCCGCGCCGTGGGCGCCGGTCGTTCGGATCGGGATCTGCCAGCCCTGCCAGGACCGTGCCGGGACACCCATCTCCTGCAACACCAGTGCCATCAGGCCGCTGGTCACCTGCTCGCCCGAGGCCACCACGGCGTCGTATTCCCGCGAATCGTAGAGCCCGTGTCCGTTGGCGCCCGGCGGCGCGGCGGCGTCGCGCACCCAGCTGACCAGCTCGTTGGTCTTGCCGGCCATGGCCGACACCACGACCGCAACGTCGTAGCCGCGGTCGACCTCGCGCTTGACCTTGGCGGCGGCGTTGCGGATGCGATCTATATCCGCCACCGAGGTTCCACCGAACTTCATGACGAGACGCGGCATTTCGGGGCTCCGGCAGGGGGCGGGTCAAGGGGCAAGCCAAGCGGCGCCTCCCTATATCGCCGGCGAGCGGGGGGCGCAAGAGACGGGCACGCGCGATGCTTCCTTCCTGCCGCGACCATTCGCACCTGTGCGACGAATTTCCTGGGGCACCTCGTCGCGCGTGGCGGCCCGCTGCGCCGGTCGGGCCAGCGGCATGACCTGGAACAGTCTTCCGGAGCCCTCCGCCTGGGTAACGGAAATGAAACTTGCAATCACTTAGGTCGACTTCGCCGGAAATCTGCTCTAGACACGCTCGACTCGTTTGCGACGGGCGGCTTCTTCGGGGCGCGCGTGCCGTGGGCGGGCCTCGGGATGTGTGTGCGGGTCTCCGCGGCAGCCTGTCCGGGTTGAGAACCACGCAAGCAAGAACCGGAACCGGAATGACCGCCAGCGCCACCGCAACAGCTCCTGCCCAGTCGACCGAGATTCAGACCGCACCGGATGCCCGCAACTGGGTGCAGATCCTGGCCAGGTATCTCGAGCCCCTCCACCTGCGCAGCGCCTTCGAACTGGCCGTAAGCCTGGGGCCGTTCCTGGCAATATGGGCGCTGGCCTGGTGGGCGCTGTCGGTCAGCTACCCGCTGGCTGCGGGACTCGCGGTGCTGAACAGCGCGTTCCTGGTCCGGGTGTTCATGATCCAGCACGACTGCGGGCACGGGGCGTTCTTTCGCAATCGACATCTCAGCGACTGGGTGGGCCGCATCCTGGGCACGCTGACACTGACCCCCTACGCGGTCTGGCGGCGCACCCATGCCATCCATCACTCGACGGCAGGCAACCTGGACCGGCGCGGCATCGGCGATATTGTCACCATTACTGTGGCCGAGTACCGTAAGCTTTCGCCCTTCGGCCGGCTGGTCTACCGCGCCTACCGCCATCCGGTGGTGCAGTTCGGCCTGGTGCCGGCCTATCTGTTCATCCTGCAGAACCGCGTCCCCTCAGGCCTGATGACAGCCGGCTGGAGATACTGGATCAGCGCCATGGGCACCAATGCCGCCATCGCCGGGATGCTGGGGCTGATCTATTATTTCGGCGGGCTGGCGCCGATCCTGCTGATCTTCCTGCCGACGGTGCTGGTCGCGGGTTCGATCGGCGTCTGGCTGTTCTACGTCCAGCACCAGTTCGAGGATACCCATTGGGACAGCGAGCCCGACTGGCAACTCCACGACAGCGCGCTGCACGGCAGTTCGCATTACGACCTGCCGCCGGTGCTGCGCTGGGTCACGGGCAATATCGGCGTGCACCATGTGCACCACCTCTACAGCAGGATCCCGTTCTACCGCCTGCCCGAGGTGCTGAGAGACCATGCGGAACTGGCCAATACCAAGCGCATGACCCTGCGCGAGAGCCTGCGTTGCGCACGGCTGCATCTTTGGGACGAGGCCAGCCGCAAGCTCCTGTCTTTCTCGCAGGAGCGCACCCTCTACGGCCCGGTCTGACGCTTCCTGTCCACCCTGGCGACCGCCCTGCCCCAGGCATCGGCGATCCGGTCGGGCCGGATCGCCTCGCGCAGCGCCCGGTAGCCCGGCGAGGTAGTGCCGTTCTCCGCCTCAACCGCCATGGCCGCGATGGCATCGACCAGCGCCTGCGGATTGGCAGGCGGCACCAGCGCGATCCCCGGCGTGTCCTTTGGCACCAACTCCCGCATCGCCGGTGAATCCCGGGTGACGATCGGCCGGGCGGCCGACAGCGCCTGGAACACCTTGTTCGGAACCACGCTGGCCGCCTTGCCGCTGTCGCCGAAGACGCCAAGGCAGATATGTGCCTCGCCGATCCGCTCGATCAGCCGCTCGTAGGGCACCCATTCCTCCCAATCGAGCCGGGGAACCGGATGCTTGGCCAGTTCGGCACGGATGCGCGGCGCCTCCTGCCCGGTCCCGATCAGGTGCCAGCGCCAGGGCTTGTCCGAGGCCAGCCTCGCCGCTTCCACGATCGTTTCGATGCCGTGGAGCGGGATGAACTGGCCGTAGAACAGGATCCGCAGGTCGTCACCGTGCGCGCGCGGCGCGGGCGGCAGGGCCGGGAAGGCCCCGGCCTCGGCCCCCACCGGCACCGATGCGATCCGGCCGGGCGCCAACCGGAACAGCGCCTCGATCCGCCGGGCATGGGCCTCGGTGTCGAGCACCGTCAAATCCGCCGCGCCCAGCGCCAGCCGCTCGAAGGCCCAGAGCAGGCGCGCCGCGATGCCGCCGGGCGCCAGCATGCCCCGGTCCAGCACCACCGTGTCATAGAGCGACAGGAACATATCCCAGACCACCGGTACGCCGCGCAGCCGCGCGAAGGGCCACAGCACCAGCACGTCCAGATGCCCCATGTAGCCGACGGCGGCGACATCGGGTCGCGGCGCCCGCAGAAACCGCCAGATCAGGCCCGGATAGGCGGCGAGGTGGCGAAGCACGATCCAGGCAAGCGCCCGGACCCCGGCCGAGGCGCTCTTGTCCCGGGTCGCGCGCCACAGATCGGCGTGAACCTCGGTGACTTCGCCGGCCTGACGCTGCAGGCTGTCGCGGAAGATGCGGGTCCGCGGCTTGGTCAGGTCGTAGGTGCCCCACAGCAGCACGCGCCTCGGCCGTGCGCCTGTCCCCTCCGCACTGGTGCCCGGTCCCGCCATCAGATGAACAGCAACAGACCGACGTTGCGGATCAAGTCGCCGAACCACAGCCCGTGGCGGAACGGGAAGCTCTTGCGCGCGGCTATGCC
>DATHZU010000496.1:0-2464 GCA_035458445.1 Thermohalobaculum sp.
AGGACGAGTTCAACCTCGCAGCCATGGCTCAAAACCTCAGAAAGCTCGCGAAGCTCGTGCCAAACCCCGCATGAGGAAGGGCAGGCCAAATTCAATCGAGCAAATCCACGCGCAAAAAAAGCCGACATTTTCAACAGCATCGGCACCAAGCCGACCCTCGCCCGTCCCTTCGCAAATGTCCGAAACCCGGCCCCGAGCCGGCGTGATCCCAGCGCCCGCTTGTGTCGATCCGGGTACGCAGTGTGCCTACCCGGCCTCGCTGACCCGGTATTCCGCCTTATCCAGCCATTCCGGCGATATCTCCACCCCCCAGCCGGGAGCGTCGGTGACCGTGGCGTGGCCGTCCACGATGCCGTAGGGCGATTCGACGAAAAGGTCGTACTGCCACGGGTAGTACTCCGGCCCCTCGATCGAGAATTCGAGGTACTTGCCGGCATTCGGAATGGCGCGCAGCAGGTGCATGGTGAACAGCGTCACCATCGACCAGTTGGCGCAGTGGGGCGTCACCGGCAGCCCTGCCTCGGCGGCAATCCGGCAGACCCGCAGCGTCCGCGAGAGGCCGCCCAGGTAGCAGACATCCGGCTGCACGATATCCACGGCGCGCATGCCGATCATGCGGCGCCACTGGGTCAGGTCGCAGTCCTGCTCGCCGCCGGTGACGTCGATCTCCAGCGCGTCCGCCACCTCCTTGGTCCATTCCAGCTCCCAGTAGGGGCAGGGCTCCTCGTAGTGGCAGAAGCCGTGGTCCTCGAGCATCCGCCCGACCTCGATGGCGCGGGCGGGCGCGTAGCAGGAATTGGCGTCGATCAGCAGGTCCACGCCCTCGCCCAGCTCGCGGCGCATGGTGGGGATGATCTCCTCGGTGCGCCCCGGCCACTCGTCGCGGCCCCGGCCCACCTCTGCGCCTGCGCGCATCTTGAAGGCGGTGAAGCCCTGCTCGTCGCGCAGGCGCTTCAGGCGCAGGGCGTCGTCGGCAGGGGTGATGTCGCGCCGCATCGACGAGGCATAGGCCCGCACCGTCCCCGCCGAGCCGCCCAGCAGCTCGGCCACCGGCTTGCCGGCGATCTTGCCGCGCAGGTCCCAGACGCCGGTGTCGAAGCCGCACATGGCCCGGCGCAGATACGAGCCGGGATACTTGTGCTCGCGCTCGGTCACCAGGTCCAGCAGGTCGTCCAGATCGGTGCAGTCCTGCCCCAGCACCCATGGCGCCACCTGCCGGTGCAGCACCTGCACGGTGATGTCGGCGTTATAGGTCGAGACCTGGCCCCAGCCCTGGCGGCCTTCCGCGTCGGTGACCCGCACGAACGCCACCTCCGGGATGGCGAAGCTCTCGATCCTGACGATCCTCATCTTCTGTCCTCCAGGATGAAATCGGCGGCGCGCTCGGCCACCATGACGGTCGGTGCGTTGGTGTTGGCCGAGGTTACGCAGGGGAAGACCGAGGCGTCCACCACCCGCAGCCGCTCCACTCCGTGCACCCGCAGGCGCGGGTCCACCACCGACTCGCCCGGGTCCACCCCCATCCGGCAGGTGCAACTGGGGTGGAACACCGTCCAGGCATTGTCGCGCGCATGGGCCATGATCTCGGCCTCGCCGCGCCCGCCCTTCGGCGTGATCTGCTCGGCGATCACCGCCTTGAAGGCGGGCTGGTCGGCCAGCTTCCACAGGAACCGCATGCCGTCCACCATCGCCTGCCGGTCCTCTTCCGTCGCCAGATAGTTCGGCCGGATCGCGGGCGCCTCCAGCGGGTCCGCCGAGCGGATCGCGATCTCGCCCCGGCTGGTCGGGCGGCAGGGGTTGAAGCCCAGCAGGAAGCCCGGGAACGGGTCCGGGTTCATCAGGGGCCGGGTGCCGACCGGCGCGCGGGTATAGCTCATCGGCTGGAAATAGAGCTGGATATCCGGGCGCGGCAGTCCCGGCCGCGTCCGCGCGAAGCCGCCCGCATGGTTCACGCTCAGCCCCAGCGGCCCCTTGCCCAGCAGCACATACTGCATCCCCGCCAGCAGCTTGCCCCACCAGGGCCTGAGGCTCTGGTTCAGGGTGGGCACGCGTGACCGGTACAGGATATCCAACCCCAGATGGTCCTGCAGGTGCCGCCCCACGGCGGGGGCCTCGCGCGCTACCCCGATCCCCAGCGGCGCCAGCACCTCGCCCGGTCCGATGCCGGAGAGCTGCAGCAGTTGCGGCGAGTTCACCGCGCCGCCCGACAGGATCACCTCGCCCCGGGCGCGGGCCACCACCCGCTGGCCGCCCCGCAGATACTCCACCCCCACGGCGCGCCCGTCCTCCAGCACCACCCGCAGCACCCGCGCCCCGGTCAGCACCTGCACGTTCGCCCGCTTCATGGCCGGCCGCAGATAGCAGCGCGCGGCGGAGGCCCGCTGGCCGCCCCGGATGTTCACCTGATAGGCGGTCGCCCCCTCCATCCGCGCGCCGTTGTAGTCGCCGCCCACCGGCAGCCCCG
>DATHZU010000497.1:0-5208 GCA_035458445.1 Thermohalobaculum sp.
GCGCAGTCCACCCCCTCGGCCTCGTCGAGCCATTTGTGAAAGGCGCGCACCGCCGACAGCGCCCGGGCGAGCGAGCGCGAGGACAGCCCGCGCGCCCGTTCCGACGCCATCCACGAGCGCAATTCCGCCAGCGTCACCTCGCCCAGCGCCGTCAGCCCCATCGGGCCGCCGCGATGCAGCGCCAGAAAGCCCAGATAGCCCGCCACGTCGTGGCGGTAGGCCTCGACGGTCTTGGGGCTGCGCTGGCGGATCGCCGACAACTGGGCAAGCCAGCGCCCCAGCAGGTCGGACGCGCCTGCCGAGGGCACTGCCATCACTCCGCGTCCGCGGCGACCAGATATTGCGACAGATGCCGCGCCGCCAGCCGCTCGACCACGCCGCCGAAGAAGGTCAGCAGGTCCACCCCCTGATCCGGGCCGAAATGGTCGGGATCCTGGGCGGCGAAAGCCAGAAGGCCGGTGCTGCCGCCGAGATTCAGACGCAGCAGCGCCTCGGACCGCGCCCGGGTGCCGTTGCCGAAGACGATCTCGGCCTCGATGCCGCAAGGGCGCAGTACCACATGGCCGGGCGACGTGTCGCCCTCCAGCATCAGGTACTCGCCGACGGTGGCCTCGGGCACCAGCAGCACCCGGCCGTCCAGCCCGTCGGCCAGGCTGCTGGCCGGGCGGATGTCGTCGACCTGGGCCTCCAGGCAAAGCCGGGCTTCCTCGACCCCCACCATCGCCGGGACATCGCGGGTGAGGCGGCGCAGGAACTCGGCGGCGTCCGGCGCGTCGATCAGGGCCAGCACCGCGCGATGCACCTGCTGGGTGCCGGCGACGTTCTCGTAGGCGGCGGCGATGACGCTGCGGTTCGCGTGGACCAGCTTGCTCAGGCGGCTCTCCAGCCGCTCGACCAGCTTGTCGCGCAGGTCGACGATATTGCGCGCGCCCTTGGCGGTGGCGCCCAACAGCGCCCGCATCACCATGTCGTCGGACAGCACCAGCTCGGGATCGGCGAGAATCAGCGAGCGGATCAGCTCGCGTTCCTCGGTGTCGAGCGCAATGGCGCCCGGTGCGCCTTCGGCTCCGGGGGTCTGCGGCCCGCTCACTTGAGAATCTTCTGGCCGGTCTTGGCCCAGTCTGCCAGAAAGGCCGCCAGGCCCTTGTCGGTCAGCGGATGGCCGGCCAGTTTCTTGACCACGTCCGGCGGGATCGTGGCCACGTCGGCGCCGATCTTCGCGGCGGTCGACACGTGGTTCACGGTGCGGATCGACGCGGCGAGGATCTGGGTCTTGAAGTTATAATTGTCGTAGATCTGGCGGATGTCGGCGATCAGCTCCATGCCATCGAGACCGATATCGTCCAGCCGCCCGATGAAGGGCGAGATGAAGGTGGCCCCCGCCTTGGCCGCCAGCAGCGCCTGGTTGGCGCTGAAGCACAGCGTCACGTTCACCATGTGCCCGGCATCGGTCAGCGCCTTGCAGGCCTTGAGCCCGTCCCAGGTCAGCGGCACCTTGACCGCGATGTTGGGCGCGATCTTGGCCAGGTGCCTGCCCTCGGCGATCATCGCCTCCGCCTCGGTGGCGGTGACTTCGGCCGAGACCGGGCCGTCCACGATGGAGCAGATTTCCTTCGTGACCTCCAGGATGTCCCGGCCCGACTTCATGATCAGCGAGGGGTTGGTGGTGACGCCGTCCACCATTCCGGTCGCGGCAAGCTCCTTGATCTCGGCGATCTCGGCGGTGTCGATGAAGAATTTCATGTCTGGGGTCCTCGCTGGGGTCCTCGGGGGCTGGGGCGCGTTCGCTGCGCAATCTAATCTATGGCGCGGGCGCGGGCCAACCCCGGATCGCGCCGGGGGTGCGAAATGAATGCGCCCGAGGCCCGGCCGGAATCCGAGGTCGCGGTGCTGTTGCCGATGCCCTTCGACGGGCCTCTGGATTACGCGGTCCCGCCGGGTATGGCGCTGGCGCCGGGGGACTTCGTCGAGGTCGAACTCGGCACCCACCGGACGGTCGGCGTGGTCTGGGGTGCCGGCACCCGGTCCGTGGCGCCGGAGCGTCTGAAACCGGTGGCCGCACGGCTGGACGTGCCGCCGATGCCCCCGGCGATGCGCCGCTTCCTCGAGCGGGCGGCGGACTACACGATGACGCCCCTGGGCATGATGCTGCGGCTGGCGACCCGGGTGCCGGAACTGGGCGCGCCGCCCAGGCTGGTGACCCGGCTCTATCTGGGGGCCGGACGGCCCGAGCGGATGACCCCGGCGCGGGCGCGGGTGATAGCGGTGCTGGAGGAGCATGGCGGCATGGGCTTCGCGCCGGTCGAGCTTGCACGTCTGGCCGGGGTCACGCCGGCAGTGCTCAAGGGGCTGGCCGCGGCGGGGGCGCTGGAGGCGCGCCAGGTGCCGGGCGACCAGCCCTATCCCCCGATGTGGGGGCAGACCCTGGGCCAGCACCTGTCAGACGCACAGCGCGAGGCCGCCGAGCTTCTGAGGGCCGACGTGGCGGCGCGGCGGTTCAGCACGACGCTGCTGAAGGGCGTGACCGGATCGGGCAAGACCGAGGTCTATCTGGAAGCGGTGGCCGAGTGCATCGCCCAGGGCCGGCAGGCCCTGGTGCTGCTGCCCGAGGTGGCGCTGACGGCGGGGTTCCTCGCCCGCGTCGAGGCGCGATTCGGCGCCCGGCCCGCCGAGTGGCATCACGGTGTCACCGGCGCCGAGCGGCGGCGCTGCTGGCGCGCGGTGGCCGAGGGCGGCGCGGGCTTGGTGGTCGGCGCGCGCTCGGCCCTGTTCCTGCCGTTCCGCGATCTCGGCCTGATCGTCATCGACGAGGAGCACGAGACCAGCTTCAAGCAGGAGGACATCGTCCTCTACCACGCCCGCGACATGGGCGTGCTGCGCGCCTCGATCGAGGGCGCCGTGGCGGTGCTGGCCTCGGCCACGCCCTCGCTCGAAACCTGGGCCAATGCCGACAGCGGCAAGTACCGCCGGATCGACCTGCCCGAGCGCTTCGGCGCCGCCACGCTGCCCGAGATCCGGATGATCGACCTCCGCCGCGAGTCGCCCGGCCGCGACCGCTGGCTCTCCGAGCCGCTGGTCCAGGCGGTGCGGGCGCGGATCGCGCGGGGCGAGCAGGCGATGCTGTTCCTGAACCGGCGCGGCTATGCGCCGCTGACGCTGTGCCGGGCCTGCGGGCACCATTTCGGCTGCCCGCATTGCGACGCCTGGCTGGTGACCCACCGCTACCGGGCGCAACTGCTGTGCCACCAGTGCGGCCATACCGAGGCGCTGCCCCGCGCCTGCCCGAATTGCGGCCGCGACGACCGGCTGGCAGCCTGCGGCCCCGGCGTCGAGCGGGTGGCCGAGGAGGCGGTGCAATTGTTCCCCGGCGCCCGAATCGAGGTGCTGTCCTCCGATCTCGCCGGCGGTACCGCCGAGTTGAAGGAACGGCTGGCCGCGGTGGCGCGGGGCGAGGCCGACATCGTCATCGGCACCCAGATGGTCGCCAAGGGGCACAACTTCCCGCTGCTGACGCTCGTCGGCGTGGTCGATGCCGACATGGGCCTGCATGGCGGCGACCTGCGCGCCGCCGAGCGCACCTTCCAGTTGATGCATCAGGTGGCCGGCCGGGCGGGCCGCGCCGACAAGCCGGGTGCGGCGCTGATCCAGACCGCCTGCGCCGACCACCCGGTGATGCGGGCGATCCTCTCGGGCGACGAGGAGGCGTTCTGGCGCGCCGAGGCCGAGGCCCGCCACCAGGCGGGCGTGCCGCCCTATGGCCGGATGGCGGGGGTGATCGTCTCGGGTCCGGACGAGGCGAAGGTCTGGGAAATCGCCAACGCGCTGGGCCGGAGCTCGCCGATGGTCGAACGGGCCGGGGCCGAGGTCTTCGGACCCGCCCCGGCGCCCATTGCCCGGGTGAGGGGCCGATCGCGCGTGCGCCTGCTGGTCAAGGCGCCGAAGGGCGTGGCGCTGCAGGCGGCGCTGAACGCCTGGCGGGCGGCGGTGAAGGTGCCCTCGGCGGTGCGGGTGGTGATCGACATCGATCCGCAGAGCTTCCTGTAACCGGGCTCCCCGCAGTGGCCGCAGCAGGATCCGGGCGCATGATTCGGGTCGACCCGGGTTCGGCGGCAGCGCAAGTTCCCGCCTCGGGAAACCCTGGAGGACGAAATGACCCGCTCGATCCGCTTCACCGCCCTGCCCACGGAAACCGTGCGCGCCCTGCGCGCAGGCGCCCCGGATGCCAACGGAATGGTCGCCGAGCGGGCGGTCTCGGACGGCGGCGGCAATCCCTGCCGCCATTGCCTCCACGACATTCCCGAAGGTGCCGGAATGCTGATTCTGGCGCTGCGCCCGTTTCCGGCGCCGCAGCCCTATGCCGAGCTGGGTCCGGTCTTCGTCTGCTCCGACGACTGCCGCCGCTGGGAAGGCGAGGGCGTGCCCCCGGTCCTGTCGAAGCGGCCGCAATACCTGATCAAGGGCTATACCGGCGCCGACCGCATCGCCTACGGCACCGGCAGGATCGTGCCGGCCGGCGATCTGCCGCGGGCCGCGGCGGCATTGTTCGACGATGCGCGGGTGCGCTACGGCCATGTGCGCTCGGCGACCAACAACTGCTTCACCTGCCGGATCGATTCTGTCTGAGCCAGCGGGCGCGCGTTCAGCGCGCCTTTCGCAGCCATACGGTCAATTGCATGCCGGTGTTCGTCCTGGCCATGATCGCGCGCAAAAGCGGATGCATGACCTTCGGCAAGTGATAGATCGACGCTACATCAAAATGATGTTCCAACACCTCGTACCCGCTGCGGAGCCCATTTCTCCGAAAGCTGTCCAGGGTGAATTCGTGGATATGGTAGGGTACGTGCATCGGGCTGATGTTGGTCACGAAATTCGTGCCGGCCAACGTGAAATACGCGTTTATGAGCTTTGCAATGAGGTGATCGGACGATGGAACTTCGACATGAATGACACCTTCGGGTTTCAGCCATCGCAATGCCCGAACGATCGCCTCCGATGGGTTGTAGATATGCTCCAGTACTGCTCCGAACGTGATTAAATCGAAGGACTCGGGCGCGAAATCAGCGTCCTCGACGGCGGCCAGCTGGATTCGCTCACCGGTGATCCCGGTATGCTCCAGTGCCTTCGCGCGAAACGGCTGCGATGGTTCTACACCCCAGACATCAAATCCACCGGAACGGAGCTTGATCAACGCATTGCCGATGCCGACCC
>DATHZU010000498.1:0-7007 GCA_035458445.1 Thermohalobaculum sp.
AGGACGAGTTCAACCTCGCAGCCATGGCTCAAAACCTCAGAAAGCTCGCGAAGCTCGTGCCAAACCCCGCATGAGGAAGGGCAGGCCAAATTCAATCGAGCAAATCCACGCACAAAAAAGCCGACATTTTCAACAGCATCCCCCAGATTGTCGCCATTCGAACACGGCGCAGCATCCGGCAGTTTGGGCTCGCAGCCGTCATCTGAAGGTTTGGGTTGGCATACGGGTCCTGACCCAAGAGCATCATACCTCTGTCCGCCCGCCGTCCTCCAACACCGAATGACTGGCGCGCGCCCCCGGGGAGGGCATGTCTTCCCGGTGTCCATTGTCGGAAGAGTGGTGGGCTCGGGCGAGCTCACCCTACGGGCTGTGGATAATTCTGTGGATAAATTGATTCCCCCTAAAAAACAATCACATAGGTAGCCTTTCACGCGTGAAAGACGCCCCTGCCGGCAGGCCCCGGCGCCCGCGTCAGACGTCCAGATCCTCCGCGAAGCGGGCATTCTCCTGGATGTACTGGAACCGCAACTCCGCCTTCTTGCCCATCAGACGGTCGACCAGCCCGCCGGTTTCGCCGTCGTCGTCGGCGTCGATGGTCACCCGGATCAGGGTCCGCTTTTCCGGGTCCATGGTGGTCTCCTTGAGCTGCTTGGGCATCATCTCGCCCAGGCCCTTGAAGCGGCTGAGTTCCACCTTGCCCTTGCCGCCCAGCCCCTCGGCCATCAGCCGGTCCTTCTCGGCGTCGTCCCGGGCATAGACCGAACGCGCGCCTTGCGTCAGCCGGTAGAGCGGCGGCGCCGCCAGATAAAGGTGCCCGTGATCGATCAGGGGCCGCATCTGGGTGAAGAAGAAGGTCATCAGCAGCGAGGCGATATGGGCGCCGTCCACATCGGCGTCGGTCATGATGATGACCTTCTCGTAGCGCAGGTCGTCGTCGCTGTACTTGGCCCCCTGCTGCACCCCCAGCGCCTGGCACAGGTCGTTCAGCTCCTGGTTCTGGCTGAGCTTCGCGCCCGCCGCCCCCAGCACGTTCAGGATCTTGCCGCGCAGCGGCAGCACCGCCTGGGTGCGCCGGTTGCGCGCCTGCTTGGCCGAGCCGCCGGCGCTGTCGCCCTCGACCAGGAAGATCTCCGAACCCTCGCGGGTCGCCTCCGAGCAGTCGGCCAGCTTGCCGGGCAGGCGCAGCTTCTTGGTGGCGGTCTTCCGGCTGGTTTCCTTCTCGGCCCGGCGCTTCATGCGCTCGTCGGCACGCTCGACGAGGTAGTCCAGGATCGTCCCCGCCAGCTTCGGGTCGCTGGCGAGCCAGGTGTCGACGCGGTCGCGCACGGCGCCCTCGACCAGCCGCTGGGCCTCGGTGGTGGCCAGCCGGTCCTTGGTCTGGCCGACGAATTCCGGCTCGCGGATGAAGACCGATATCATCGCCGCCGCCGTGCCGATCACGTCGTCGCGGGTGACATTGGAAACCCGCTTGTTGCCGATCAACTCGCCATGGGCGCGCAGCCCCTTGGTGACGGCGGACCAGAACCCGGCCTCGTGGGTGCCGCCCTGGGGCGTGGGGATGGTGTTGCAATAGGACGAGACGGCGCCATCGCGCCCCGGCGTCCAGGTCAGCGCCCATTCCACCGAGCCGGCGGTGCCGTTGCCGAACCGCTCGGCGAAATCGACCTTTCCGGCGAAGGGACGCTCGCCGAAATAGTCGTGGCCGTTCAGGGTGTGGAGCAGATAGTCCTCCAGCCCGCCGGGGAAGTGGAAGCTGTCCTCGGCCGGGGTCTCGTCGCCCTCGCGGATCAGCTCGGGCGCGCAGCGCCAGCGGATCTCGACGCCCCGGAACAGATAGGCCTTGGAGCGCGCCATGCGGTGCAGGCGGCTGGGGCGTAGCGCCAGCCGGTGGCCGAATATGTCCGGGTCCGGGTGGAAGCGCACCATGGTGCCTCGCCGGTTCGGCGTGGCGCCCAGATTCTCCAGCCCGCCCTTCGGGACCCCGCGCGAGAATTCCTGCGCGTAGAGCTGCTTGCCCCGCGCCACCTCGACCCGCAGGAAATCCGACAGCGCGTTGACCACCGAGACGCCGACCCCGTGCAGGCCGCCGGAGGTCTGGTAGGCCTTGTCCGAGAACTTGCCGCCCGAATGCAGCGTTGTCAGGATCACTTCCAGCGCCGATTTCTTGGGGAAGCGCGGGTGCGGGTCCACCGGGATGCCGCGCCCGTTATCGGTGATCGCGCAGCTGCCGTCGGCGAACAGCTCGACCTCGATCCGGTTGGCATGGCCAGACACGGCCTCGTCCATGGCGTTATCCAGGACCTCGGCGACAAGGTGATGCAGGGCGCGCTCGTCGGTGCCGCCCACATACATGCCCGGCCGCTTGCGCACCGGCTCCAGCCCCTCCAGCACCTCGATGGTCGAGGCGTCATAGGCTTTCTCGGCGGCGGACTGGGCGAAAAGGTCGCTGGCACTCATGTGCTCTGTCGCTCCCGAATCGTCACTGCTCTCAGTTTCGATTAAAGCAGGCCGAGGGGGGTCGACGCAACATCTGGTCGCGGGGGAGGCCCGCACGACAAGGTTTTGATGCGGGCTGCCGGGTCGCGAACTGAAAACGGCCCCGGCGGTGCCGGGGCCGTCGATCCGTCAGAGAGGCTGCGTCCTCAGGACGCGAACCACCAGCGCTCGCCGTTCTTGTGGCCGTCCAGCTCCCAGTTCGAGGCGATCTGCTCGGGCAGGCCGATCTTCGAGGAAGTTGCATGGGTATAGGCCATGAACAGCGGAATGACCGAGCCGCAATCCTCGTTGCAGATGCGCTGCATCTCGACATACATCTCGCGGCGCTTGGCCGTGTCGAGCTCGGCCCGGGCCTGGATCAGGAGCTCGTTGAAGCGGGCATTTTCCCACTTCGACTCGTTCCACTCGGCGCCCGAGGAATAGATCTGGCTGAACACCCAGTCCTCGGTCGGCCGGCCGCCCCAGTAGCTGCCGCAGAACGGCTTGACCAGCCAGACATTGGACCAGTAGCCGTCATCGGGCTCGCGCGAGATATTGACGGTGATCCCGGCCTTGGCGGCCGATTCCTGGAACAGCGCCGCCGATTCGACCGCGCCCTCGAAAGCGGTGTCCGCGATCGAGTATTCGATCGTCAGCGAGTCCATCCCGGCCTGCTTCAGGTAGAACTTGGTCTTGTCGGGATCGTAGGCGCGCTGCGGCAACTCCTCCGGCGTGGCGCGGTAGATGTTCGCCGGGCCGACCGGGTGGTCGTTGCCCGCCTCGCCATAACCCCGCAGGATGGTCTTCACCAGCTGCTCGCGGTCGATGGCGTGCTTCACCGCCAGGCGGATGTTGTTGTCGGTGTAGGGCGCCGTGTCGCAGCGCATCGGCATGGTGGCGTGCTTGTTGCCGTAGGTCGGGAACACCTTGACGTTGGGGTTCTTTTCCAGAAGCCCGGCGGTCTTGAGGTCGAGGTTCGACATCGAGTGGACCGCGCCGCCCATCACGCCGGAGGTCCGCGCCGTGGCATCGGCGATGAACAGGTTCTCGATCGAGTCGAAATAGGCCGCGTCCGACTTCCAGTAGTTCGGATTGCGCTCGACCACGGTGTTCACGCCGGGCTCGAAGCTGACCACCTTGTAGCCGCCGGTGCCCGTGCCGCTTTCCCAGTCGATGGTGCCGTCGCCATTCGACGGGCAGATCGGCAGGTGGTAGTCCGACACGATGAAGGGGAAGTCGGCGCTGCCGCCCGACAGGGTGAACACGACCTTGTCCTTGCCGTCGGCCTTGACGCCGGTGATGTTCGAGATGATGCCCGAGGCGGCCGAGCCGCTGTCCGGCTTCAGGTGGTGCTGGAAGGTGTCGACCACGTCGGCCGCTTCCAGGCTCTTGCCGTTGTGGAATTCCACGCCCTTGCGCAACGTGAAGGTCCAGGTCGCGGCGTCAGGGGTGGCTTCCCAGCTCTCGGCCAGCTCGGGCCGCAGCTGGTTGTCGGGGCCGATCTCGGTCAGGTTGTTGCGAAGCTGCGAGCTGACATTGATCATGTAGCTGTCGAGGATCTTCGCCGGGTCCATCGAGTCGCTTGAGGCACCACCGGTCAGCGCCTGCTTGAATGTGCCGCCCGACGAAGGCGCGGCCAGGGCCTTGCCCATCATCATCTCGGCGCCGGCGACGGTGGCGCCCAGCGCCAAGGCGCCTTCCATGAAGCTGCGGCGGCTTATCTTGCCCGCGGCGAGTTTCTGTTTCAGTTCATCGATCGTGATCATGAGTCCTCCTTGGCCCCGCGCGGAAGGTTGCCGGCGCCGCTTCCCTGTGCACGCCGCTGTTGCGGTCGCATCTCTTTGCGGGCTGAAGCCTAGCCGAGGATTCTGACCGGGGCAATTCGAATGAGAGGCGGCCCGATCAAATGTCAGTCAATTGCTGCGTGCCGCGTCGGCGGGTTCGCGCAGAAGGGCGGATGGGTGCCGACCGCGGGTCAGCCCCCAGACCCGGATCAGGTCGCCGGCCCCGGCCATCGCCCTGTCGAGCGTGCCGTATTTCGAGCGCCCCGCGACGCGGGGCCGATGGTCCACCGGGACGAAGGCCACGCCCAGCCCCTGCGCGCGGACCAGCGCCGGCAGGTAGCGGTGCATGTTGTCGAAACAGGGCAGCGCCAGGAAGACCTCGCGCCGGAAGGCCTTCATCCCGCAGCCGCTGTCGCGGGCACCATCGCGCAACACCGCCCGGCGGAGCGCATTCGCCAGCCGCGAGGCGATCCGTTTCGACAGCCTGTCACGGCGGGCGATCCGTTCGCCCGCCACCAGCCCCAGTGATCCATTGCTCAGCGCCGCCACCAGCCTCGGGATCTCGGCCGGCGGGTTCTGGCCGTCGCCGTCCAGCGTGCAGACGATCGGCGCCCGTCCCGCCAGGACCCCCGACCGGATCGCCGCCGACTGGCCGCGCGGCTGCCCGTGGCTGACTTTGCGCAGCCAGGGGAACGCGGCCTGTATCCCGGCGATCCGCGCGCCGGTGCCGTCGCGCGAGCCGTCATCGACGAAGATCGCCTCGAAGTGCCCCAGGCCCGAACAGGCCGCGTCGATCTCGCGCGCCAGCGCCACCACGTTGCCCGCCTCGTCGCGCATCGGCACGACGATGGAGAAGCGCGGTTCGGGTCTCTTGTCCACGGATCGCATCCTGCCTCCCAGATTAACCGCTGTGGTCGCTTCCTGCTACTGTTGCGGGGTGCGAATTCGCCGCGAGACTTGCGCGCGCGGGCGCACTATATTCCTCGCGACAGCAATGGAGACCCCATGACCGCTCGCGATCTGCACGACAGCGCCCAACGCCACCCGGAGAAGGCCCACCGGGCCGACAATGCCAGCCCGCCCAAGCCCGCGTGGATTCGCGTCAAGGCGCCGAACTCGCCCGGGTTCTTCGCGACGCGGAACGTGATCAAGGAGCACGGGCTGGCCACCGTCTGCCAGGAAGCCGGCTGCCCCAATGTGGGCGAGTGCTGGGCCCAGGGCCACGCCACCATGATGATCATGGGCGAGATCTGCACCCGCGGCTGCACATTCTGCAACGTCGCCACCGGGCGGCCGAACGCGCTGGACGTGTTCGAGCCCGGCAAGGTGGCGCAGGCGGTGTCAAAGCTGGGGCTGAAGCATGTGGTGGTGACCTCGGTCGACCGCGACGACCTGGCCGATGGCGGCGCCGAGCACTTTGCCCAGACCATCCGCGCCATCCGCCACCGCTGCCCGGAGACCACCATCGAGGTGCTGACCCCGGATTTCCTGAAGTGCCCGCCGTCGGCACTGGAGACCCTGGTCGAGGCCCGCCCGGACGTGTTCAACCATAATCTGGAAACCGTCCCCGGCCTCTACCCGGAGGTCCGCCCCGGCGCCCGCTATTTCCACTCGCTGAGGCTCTTGCAGCGGGTGAAGGAGCTCGACCCCGCCATGTTCACCAAGTCGGGCATCATGGTGGGCCTCGGCGAGGACCGCCAGGCGGTGATGCAGGTAATGGACGACCAGCGCGCGGCGGGCGTGGATTTCCTGACCATCGGCCAGTACCTGCAGCCGACGAAGAAGCACCATGCCGTAGCCCGCTTCGTGACGCCGGAGGAATTCACGGCCTACGAGAAGGCCGCCTACGCCAAGGGCTTCCTGATGGTCTCGGCGACGCCGCTGACCCGGTCGAGCTACCACGCCGGCGACGATTTCGAGCGCCTGCGCGCGGCGCGGATGCGGAAGCTGGGGCAGGCATAGGCGCGGGAGGGGCCGACCGCCCCCCTAAATCCGGTCCCGCAGGCTGTACCAGGCCATGGCCAGCGCCAGCAGGGGCGCGCGGAACCAGTCGCCGCCGGGGAACACCGGCGAGGGCATGCGGGCCAGCAGATCCCATCGCTCCATCTGGCCGGCGACCGCCTCGGCGGCGATCTGGCCGCCCATGGTGGCCATGTGGATGCCCGAGCCGGACCAGCCGGCGATCGACAGGATCCGGGAATCGACGCGCTGGAAGGCCGGGAAACGGGTGCCGGTGATCGCCAGCGTGCCGCCCCAGGCATGGGTGATCCGGGCGTCCGCAAGCTGCGGGAAGACCTGCAGCATCTTGGCGCCCACCAGCCCGGCGATGTCGCGCGGGAAGCGGCGGCCATAGCTTTCGCCGCCGCCCCACAGCATGCGGTGGTCGGGGCTGAGGCGGTAATAGTTCAGCACGAACTTCGAGTCGCAGACCGCGAAATTGTCGCGGATCAGCGCCCGTGCCCGGTCCGCGCCCAGCGGCTCGGTCGCGACGATGAAATTGTTGATCGGCATGGTGCGCCGGGCGACCCGCGGCACCAGCCCGTCCAGATAGCCGTTGCAGGCGAGGATCACGTGGTCCGCCTGCACCGCCCCATCCGCGGTCGTGACCCGCCCAGCCTCGATGGCGGTTACCCGGCTGCGCTCGAAGAGCCGCGCACCCGCCGCCGCCGCGGCCCGGCCGATCCCGAGGGCGAGGCGCAGCGGGTGCAGATGCCCCCCCGCCATGTCGAGGAACCCCCCGTGATAGCG
>DATHZU010000499.1:0-3702 GCA_035458445.1 Thermohalobaculum sp.
TTGGTGGTCGACGAACCGGCAGGCCGCAAACTTCTGCTGGTCGCGGCCGATATCGGGCGCCACGAGATCGTCCTGCGCGAGACGCGCGCCGTACCGTTCTCGGAGCAGATCAACCTGCGCGATATCGCGCCTGACCCGAACATGCTGGTCCTGGAACTGATCGATCCCGAGACCCACAGGGTGATCCGGCGCTACCGCCCGGTTGCCGCGGCCGAGTGACGCCGTGCAACACTGCCCGGCTCCGCCGGCGATGCGCTTGCAACAGTGCCGCCGCGCTCAGGCCTTAGCGACAGCAGACAGGATGAGATCGCGAAGCCAGGCTTGACCATCCCCCGAGAGCCCGGCGCCGATTTCGTGCGCGCCCCGGTCCGTCACGACCGCAACGCGCGGGCCTATGGCCGATTTGTCATAGCGATTTGTGATGCGGACTCCCTCGATATCGCCGTGCGGGATGATGCCATGCGTCGGCGGGTTTCCGGGATTGGGGGTGTTGAACTCGACCTCGGTCCGCGAAATCCGGACCGTGGGCGGGTTCTTGTTCTCGTAGTTCCAGTGCCAGTAGACGCCCGCACCTAGCCCGCCGCCGAACATGATCGCGATCAGCGAAAGGTCCGAGACGCCGAGGATCAGGATAAACCCCGAAACCGCCATAAGCGCTCCGTAGAGCCAGACCGGGAACCTTCGTGCATGGACGGTAACCAGAATCTCCTGCGAATCCGGGTCCGCCGAATCGCCTCTTTGCACCATCGAGAGACCGGCCGGGGCCGGCGCAGAGTCGTCCCAGTCGGCTTCGATCTTTCCCTCGACAGCCAGTTCCTTGACCGACTTGTCGATGTCTTCGGCCGCCCGGACCTGGTCGTCACCGCCCGTGGCGTCGATTGCCGGCACTTCGAGGAGCTTCGAAAAATGCTCCCATTTCGGGCGAACCTCTTCCCCGAGATTGCCGGCGAGGGCTCCGAGTACGGCATGCGCGCGGGGATCGTCGGCCTTTTCCAAGGCTTTCTGCAGTCCCTCGGCGCCTCGTCTCCGGTCCTGACGCATGCCGGTGACGTAGAGCGGGACACAGCGGTCGGGGTTGGGGTGCTTCAGGTCCAGCACCTGGTAGACCCGCGCGCGCCTCTCGTTGTTGCTGCCGTGACCAGACAACCTGCTGCGGCGATGCACCACGATCTCGCGCCAGCGAACGCCCTCGAAGGCGCTGAGCGGCTCGGACCAGTTCTCGGAGCCGAACAGGGACTTTCCGGTCACCGTGACCGTGCCGTCCGCGACCCGCACGGTTCTACGGTCGCCGAGCTGGGCGAGACCGCGTCCGAAAACGAACAGGCCGGCCAGCATGAACACATAGGGCGCCGCCTGAAACGCCATCGCCACGAGCGGTCCGAGCCCGGTTCCCCCGGTGACGAGGCCAAGCGCGTTGTAGCCAACCGCCGCGAAGACCAGGCCAACGACAACTTTCGGGAGGGCCGACCTCAGGGTGGTCGATATGTCCAGCTCCATCGGCAACTTGCTGGTATCGCCCCGTGGCCTTATCGCAAGGACAGCGGGCTTGCCGCGAATGAACATTGCCGACCTCCATCGTACTACGCTTTTTCCAGACGCCCGCTAGTTCACCGTGATGGGGAGGCGAGCAACGATATTCTTGTCCTGCCCGGTAAGATAGCGAAGCTCGTAACTGCCCGCTTCCTTTGGCGCCCGGACCTGCAGCGGAGTGCCGTTGCGGGTATAAGCGTAGGCGAGTGACTTCCGGCCGTCGTCGCCCGGATTGGCGATGGCGATGCTGTCGTTCCTGTTGGCGGGGCCGGTCCAAGTGACCGCGATCATGCTTCCAGCCGGAACGACCGGCGAGGCCTCGAGCGTCGCGGTGACCGGCGTCAGGATGATCGGCAGCTGCGCCAGAGTTTGACGGGATTGCGCGGTCACATATCGCAATTCGTAGCTGCCGGGAGTCTCGGGCATCAGCACCTTTAGCGGCGATCCGTTCCTGGTGTAAGCATAGGCGCCCCGGGCGCCTTCTTCAGCCCCGGCCGGAACGACGACGATGGTGTCGTTCTGGTTGCCCGGGCCGGTCCAGGTCACGGCGACCTCGGCGCCCGCATTCGCGGTCGGCAGTGCCTCGAGACTGGCGGTGGCCCCGGTGACCATGATCGGCAGCCGGGCGATCGTTGCCCGGGTCTGGCTCGTCACATAACGCAACTCGTAACTGCCCGGTTCCTCGGGCGCGCGCACCTTCAGCGGCGAGCCGTTGCGGGTGTAGGTATAGGCGCCCCGGGCGCCTTCCTCGACCCCGGACGGAACGATGATTATGGTGTCGTTCTGGTTGTCCGGGCCGGTCCAGGTGACGGGGATATCCGCCCCGGCGCCGATGGCCGGCGGAGCTTCCAGGGTTGCCGCGACGTCCGTCACCGCGATGGGAAGCCGGGCGAGGGTCACGCGCGACTGACCCGTGACATAGCGGAGTTCGTAACTGCCCGGTTCCTCGGGTGCGCGCACCTTCAGTGGCGAGCCGTTGCGGGTGTAGGTATAGGCGCCCCGGGCGCCTTCCTCGGCTCCGGCCGGAACGATGATTATGGTGTCGTTCCTGTTGCCCGGGCCGGTCCAGGTGACGGGGATATCCGCCCCGGCGCCGATGGCCGGCGGCGCCTCGAGATTCGCAGTGGCCGGGACCACGGCGATCGGCAATCGGGCCAGAACCGAATGGGACAGGCCCGAGACATACCGCAGCTCGTAGGAACCGGGCTGGTCCGGTGACGAGATCTCTGCCGGTGAGCCATTTCGCGTGTAGGCGTAATTGCCTGCGGTCCGGTCCTTCGCATCGGCCGGCACGATGTTGACGAAGTCGCCGTTATTGTCCGGTCCGGTCCATGTCACCTTGAAGGCCGACCCAGCCTCGACCACCGGAGCCGCCTCCAACGTCGCGGCGGCGCCAACCACACGGATCGGGATTAACGCCAGAACTCGTCCACTCCCGGCATCGACATAGCGCAGTTCGTAATCTCCCGGCATATCCGGCAGATCGAGCTGTGCGGGCGAGCCAGCGCTGGTCCGGGCAAAGACCGCAAAGGCAGTCGCGGCCGCACTTGGTTCGGCTAGGGCGATGAAGTCGCCCGGTGCGTTCGGGCCGGTCCAGGTCACGGCCACCGTGGTCCCGACCTCGGCCTCGTCCGGCGCATCCAGGCTGGCGGCGATCGCGAGCACCACCTGGTGCAGTGCATCGGCGCCGCCCGGATAGTCAAATTCAACCGTTCCGGCCATGTTGCCAAGCTCGGCGCGGGCGAAGTAATGGCCGCCTTCGACCTCCAGCTGGGGTCGGGCCATCGCCTCGCCGCCGAGGATCGTCTCCTCGCGGTCGAGCGCCACAACGGTCCATCGCAACGCCGGGTCGGCGATCACAGGTCCGCCGGCGCCGGACACGGCCTCGAGGTGCAGCATCGGCGGCGGCGGCGCGGCGACGCTTTGCAGCGCGGCCAGCAGTTCGCCCGCCGAGTCGGCGGTCAGGTACTGCCCACCGGTTTCGTCGGCCAGGCAGCTCAACTGCTGCTGATCCGCGATCCGTCCGACATCGAAACCGATCACATGCGCGGTGAAGTCGATTCCCCCGCGCTCGAGCTCCTTCGCCAGGGAGCAGGGATCGGCGTTGCAGCTCTCGATCCCGTCGCTGACCAGGATCACGGTGGCGCGGGTATCACGGTAGTTGAGGATCTC
>DATHZU010000500.1:0-2530 GCA_035458445.1 Thermohalobaculum sp.
CCGTCTCGGCCGCCTCGATCAGAATCGCCCGGTCGGCGCCCATGGCCAGCGCGGTGCGCAGGGTCTCCTGGCTCTGCTTGACGCCCACCGAGACCGCGACGATCTCGTCCGCCTGGCACGGGCAGCGATAGGCGGTCAGCGCGTCGCATTCGTAGACGCGCAGCTCCTCAGGCGCATCGATCACGCCGTCCGGTCCCAGGGCCTCGGTCAAACGGGCGACAAGGGTCGCCTTCTGGTCCAGCACCATCCGGCTCGGAACCGGCATTTCCATCGCGGCTACCCTTTATCTGAATTGGTCATATTTTCTTACCACATAAGCGAAGTCGCACCGGAAGTCCATCGGATTTCCCTGGCTGCGGCAATGCTGCACCGCATTTGGCCGAAAATTGCGGTTCAGCGCAACTGTCGCGGCGGTGCACGCAGCCGGAGACTGGTTCTCGCAAACCCCACCCGGTCACCCGGTCTCGGCGTCAGAAGATTCCCGGCGCGGGATTCTCGGCCAGATACCCCGGCCGCGCGACCGGGTTCAGCGCGCGGAGCTCCTCGGCGGACAGATCGGGCAGGCGCTGAACCGTGTCCAGGAACCGCTCGGATTCGGCACGCTCCAGGATGTCTCCGGTCAGCTCCCGGAACTTTCCGATGTATTCCGCCCGGCCGAATGGCCTGGCGCCCAGGGGATGGGCGTTCGCCACCGCGATCTCGTCCTCGAGGACACTGCCATCCTCCATCGTGACCACGACGCGGCCGCCGAAGGCCCTGTCCCGCGGGTCCGGGGCGTGATAGCGGCGGGTCCACTGGGGGTCCTCGGCGGTCGAGATGCTGTGCCACAGGCGCACGGTGTCGGGCCGCCCTGCCCGCTCGGGCGTATAGCTGTGGATATGGTGCCAGCGCCCGTCCTGCAGCGCGACGGCGAAGATATATGTGATCGAGTGGTCGAGCGTTTCGCGCGAGGCATTCGGGTCCGTCTTCTGCGGGTCGCCTGCACCGGTGCCGATGACGTGATGGGTATGATGCGAGGTATGGAGCACGACCGACTTCACCTTGCCGGTGTCGCCGATGCGGTCGCGCATCCGGAAGGCCAGATCGATCAGGGCCTGCGACTGGTACTCGGCCGAATGCTCCTTGGTATAGCTGTCCAGGATCGCCCGCTTGGGCTCGCCCGGGCCCGGCAGCGGCACGCGGTAGACAGGTTCATAGGGCGATCCGCCCCGGTCGCGCGCGGTGCGCCCGTCGAGGATATAGGCCAGGATCGAGTCCTCGCCCTCGTAGATCGGGCTCGGCGCGCCCTCGCCGCGCATGCAGCGGTCGACGGCCTCGATGGCGATCTTGCCGGCATGGGCGGGCGCGAAGGCCTTCCACGAGGAGATCTCGCCCTTGCGCGACTGCCGGGTGGTCACCGTGCAATGCAGCGCCTGCTGGATTGCCTGATAGGCAACCCCGGGATCGAGCCCCAGCAGGGTCGAGACCCCGGCCGCGACCGAGGGGCCCAGATGCGCGATGTGGTCGATCTTGTGCGCGTGCAGGCAGATGCCCTTCACAAGGTCGATCTGGATTTCGTAGCCGGTCGCGATGCCGCGCAGCAGGTCGCGGCCGGTGCGGCCGCATTGCTGGGCAACCGCGAGGATCGGCGGGATGTTGTCGCCCGGGTGGGAATAGTCGGCGGCAAGGAACGTGTCGTGGAAATCCAGCTCGCGCACGGCCGTGCCGTTGGCCCAGGCAGCCCACTCCGCCGAGACCGTCTGCCCGGCGGCGGCGCCGAACAGGGTCGCGCCACCTGCGCGCCCATGTGCCCGGGCCATGGCGCGCGCCGACTTGACGGCGCCGCGGTTCAGCGACGCGACCGCCACCGCGGCGTTGTCGATGATCCGGTTGACGATCATCTCGGCCGCCTCGGCGTCCACCTCGACCGGATCGGCGGCGACCTCGGCGATCTTCCAGGCGAGCTGGCTGGCGCGCGGCAGCCTGTCCCTCGATGGCGATGCGCGGACTTCGTGCAGGATCATGGCCATCCCCGTCCAGGTCTTAAGCCGGCGAGCCGTATCAATCCGTCACCGCCTGCGGCTTCTTCAGCAGGTTGCGCAGGAACATCGGCGCGACGAAGCCGCCGATGGCCGCAATCCACAGCACGATCGAGATCGGCGTCGAGAACAGGAAGGTCCAGTCGCCGTCGGACAGCACCATCGCGCGGCGCAGGCTGTCCTCCATCTGGTTGCCCAGCAGGATGCCCAGGATGATCGGCACCGTCGGCACGTCCAGCTTGCGCAGGAAATATCCCATCGCGCCGAAGCCCACCATCAGCAGCAGGTCGAAATAGCTGCCCGACAGCGAGTAGATGCCGACGAACGAGATCATCGTCACACCCGGTAGCAGCACCCAGGCCGGCACCTGAAGGACATAGACGAAAATCTTGACCATCGGCACGTTCATCACCAGCAGGACCACATTGGCGATCAGCAGCGAGGCGATCAGCCCCCAGACGACCTCCGGCCGGTCCGAGAACAGCGTCGGGCCGGGCGTGATGTTCAGCGTC
>DATHZU010000501.1:0-4262 GCA_035458445.1 Thermohalobaculum sp.
GGGGCCGGAGGAGCATGGCGGCCACTGCGAGTTGGTGTTCGACGGGCTGGAGATCCCGGACGAGAACGTGCTGATGGAAGTGGGCGACGGGCTGAAGGTGACCCAGATCCGCCTCGGCCCGGCACGGCTGACCCACTGCATGCGCTGGCTGGGGCTGGCCAAGCGCTGCATGGAGATCGCCAGCACCTATGCAAGCGAGCGCGAGGGCTTCGGCATCCGTCTCTCGAAGCGCGAGACGATCCAGGTGAAGCTGGGGAACCTGGCCCACCAGATCGAGATCGGGCGGCTCTTGGTGATGAAGGCGGCCTGGGAGCTGGATCGGGGCGGCCGCGCCAAGACGGCGGTGTCGATGGCCAAGATCCACATGGCCGAGACGCTCCACCGCGCCGCCGACGACTGCATCCAGATCTGCGGCGCGCGGGGCTACTCGACCGACACGGTGCTGGAATGGATCTACCGCTACGCCCGCCAGGCGCGGCTGGTGGACGGCGCCGACGAGGTCCACAAGATGGTGCTGGCCGGGGCCTATGCCGACCAGGGCACGGGGCTGTGGCGGTGGAATATGTAACCTTGCTAGAAAGGTCATAAAGGCTTACCTTTAATTCGGAGATTCGAATCCCCGGGGAGACTTGCATGGATCTGCGCGACGTCCGCCTTTCGGACCGCTACGACATCGACCGTTCGCCGGTGCTCTTGTCGGGCACCCAGGCGCTCGTGCGCGCGGTCCTGATGCAGCGCGCCCGCGACAAGGCAGCGGGGCTGGATACGGCCGGCTATGTCTCGGGCTATCGCGGCTCGCCGCTGGGCGCGGTCGACGGGGTGTTTCACGCAGCGGGGAAGTACCTGGCCGAGGCGCAGGTCAAGTTCCAGCCGGGCCTGAACGAGGACCTGGCAGCGACCGCGCTGTGGGGTACCCAGCAGGCGGAGCTGCGCGGCGAGGGCAAGCATCAGGGCGTCTTCGGGCTGTTCTACGGCAAGGGGCCGGGGATAGACCGCACCGGCGACGTGTTCCGCCACGCCAACCTGGCCGGCACCTCGGCCCATGGCGGCGTGCTGGTGGCGATGGGCGACGACCACACCTGCGAGAGCTCGACCACCTGCCACCAGTCGGAAATGGCGATGATGGACGCCATGATCCCGATCCTGTCGCCTGCCGGGGTCCAGGAGCTGATCGACTACATGCTGCATGGCTGGGCGCTGAGCCGGTATTCCGGCCTGTGGGTCGGCATCAAGTCGATGAAGGACACGGTCGAGGCCACCGCGGTCGTGGATGGCGAGCCGGGCCGGGTGAAGATCCGACTGCCCGAGGACTTCGTCATGCCGCGGGACGGGCTGAACATCCGCCTGAACGACACGCCGCAGATCCAGGAGGCGCGGCTGCACGACTACAAGCGCTTTGCCGCCCAGGCCTATGCCCGCGCCAACGGGCTGGACCGCAGGGTCCACGGCGCGCCCGGCGCCCGCATCGGCATCGTCTCGTCGGGCAAGAGCTGGCTGGATGTGGTCCATGCGCTCGACCTGCTGGGCCTGCGCGACGAGGACATGCGGCGCCTGGGGATCACGACCTACAAGGTCGGCATGGTCTGGCCGCTGGAGACGCAGCGGCTGCTCGAGTTCGCCCGCGACCTGGACCTGATCGTGGTGGTCGAGGAGAAGCGCCCGGTCATCGAGACCCAGCTCAAGGAGATCCTGTTCGGCATGCCCGGCCACCCTGACGTGGTGGGCTGGAAGGACGCCGAGGGACATCTGCTGTTCTCGGTGAAGATGGACCTGAACCCCGTGGTCATCGCCATGGGACTGGGGATGCAGATGCTCGAGGCCGGCATCCAGCACAGCCCGATCGAGCGCGGGCTCGAGCGGCTGGTGAAGCTGTCCGAGGCCGGCAAGGCGCCGGAACTGGCCGAGCGCAAGCCCTGGTTCTGCGCCGGCTGCCCACATAACACCTCGACCCGCCTGCCCGAGGGGTCGCGCGCCTATGCCGGGATCGGCTGCCACTACATGGTGCAGTGGATGGACCGAGAGACCCTGGGCTTCACCCATATGGGCGGCGAGGGAGCGAACTGGATCGGCGAGGCGCCGTTCTCGAAGCGGCCCCACGTGTTCCAGAACCTGGGCGACGGCACCTATAACCACTCCGGCATCATGGCCATCCGCGCCGCCGTCGCGGCGGACACGCGGATCACCTTCAAGATTCTCTACAACGACGCCGTGGCGATGACCGGCGGCCAGCCCCATGACGGCGGGCTCGGCCCCGACCGGATCGCCGCCGAGCTGCTGGGCATCGGCGTCAGGCGGGTCGTCGCCGTCGTGGACGAGAAGGAAACGGTGCCGACCCTGCCGCCGAGCGTGCCGGTGCATCCCCGCGACGACCTGATCGCGGTCGAGCGCGAGCTGGAGCAGGAGGACGGCGTCACCGCGCTCCTGTATATCCAGACCTGCGCGGCCGAGAAGCGCCGCCGCCGCAAGCGCGGCAAGTTCCCGGACCCGGACCGGCGGGTGTTCATCAACCCCAGCGTCTGCGAAGGCTGCGGCGATTGCGGGGTGCAGTCGAACTGCGTCGCGATCCTGCCGCTGGAGACGCCGCTGGGCCGCAAGCGGCAGATCGACCAGTCCGCCTGCAACAAGGACTTCTCGTGCCTGAAGGGGTTCTGCCCCAGCTTCGTGACCGTCGAGGGCGCGGTGCCGAAGGCCCGCTCGGCGGCCGATTTCACGCTGCCCAACCTGCCGGAGCCGAAGCTGCCGCCGCTCGCCCGGCCCTGGAACGTGCTGATCACCGGGGTCGGCGGCACCGGCGTCGTGACCGTCGGCGCGCTGCTGTCGATGGCGGCGCATCTGGAGAAGAAGGGCGCCAGCGAGATGCAGATGGCCGGCCTCGCCCAGAAGGGCGGCGCAGTCTCGATCCATTGCCGCATTGCGCCGTCGCCCGCGGACATCAACTCGATCCGCATCGCCGCGGGCGAGGCCGACGCGGTGATCGGCGGCGACCTGGTGGTGACCGCTGCTCCGAAGTCTCTGGGTGCGATGGAGCGCGGGCGCACGCAGGTGATCTGCAACACCCACGAGATCGTCACCGGCGAGTTCACCCACAATGCCGAGTTCAGGCTGCCGACCGCCCGGCTGGAACTGGCGCTGGAGCGCCATGTGGGCGTGGACGCGCTGACCATGATCGACGCGACCCGGCTGGCCGAGACGCTGCTGGGGGACGCGATCTATGCCAATGTGCTGCTGCTGGGCGCGGCCTGGCAGGCAGGGATGATCCCGCTGTCGGGCGAAGCGATCCGCAAGGCGATCGAGCTGAACGGGGCTGGCGTGGACGGCAACCTCAGGGCCTTCGCGATCGGCCGCTGGACGGTCTCGCATCCGCAGGACGCGCGCGCCGCGGCCGAGCCGAAGAACGGCGCCGACGAGACGCTGGACCAGAAGATCGCGCGCCGCGCAGATTTCCTGGCCGGCTACCAGAACCGCCGCCTGGCGCGGCGCTACACTGCACTGGTCGACCAGGCCCGCGATGCCGAGGCCGCGACCGGCGCCACGGGCTTCGCCGAGGCGGTGGCCGAGGGATATTTCAAGCTGCTTTCCTACAAGGACGAGTACGAGGTCGCCCGGCTGCACAGCCAGACCCTGGGAACGGCGCTGGACCAGGCCTTCGACAGCGTCGGCAAGGTCACCTATCACATGGCGCCGCCGCTCTTCGCCCGGAAGGACGCCGAGGGGCGGCCGGTCAAGGGGGAGTACGGGCGCTGGATGGGGACGGCGATGCGGTTGCTGGCGAAGTTCCGCTTCCTGCGCGCGACGCCGCTCGATCCCTTCGGCTACAGCGCCGAGCGGCGCATGGAGCGGCGGATGATCCGCGAGTACCGCGGGCTGATGCGCGAGATTCTGCGCGACCTCGACGCCTCGAACGCCGCGGCCGCGATCCAGCTCGCCCGCCTGCCCCGAAAGGTGCGGGGTTTCGGGCATGTGAAGCTGGCGAATGCCGCGCGCGCTGCCGAGGAGCGCGCCGTGCTGATCGAACGCTTCCGCAGCGGCGCGATGCCCCATCTGCGCGCGGCGGAATAATTCCGGCAGCCAACGAGGGCGACTCCTGCCGCGCCCCGACCCCCTCCTGACCTCCCCCTTTCAGGATTTCTCTGCGAAAGGGGATTCCGTTTGGGTTTGGTGTCTGATTCATTGGTTTTGGGCATGATTGGGGGTTGCGATGACGGATGGACGGCAGCTTGGGTTTGCGGAGGCTTTTTTGGATCCTCGTCTGGGTTCGAACG
>DATHZU010000502.1:0-10975 GCA_035458445.1 Thermohalobaculum sp.
GCGGGCAGAAAGCCCGGCACGCTGTGCCATCCCGGGGATCCGCTCACGGGCGAAGACCAAGAAGTCGGTCCTGGGCGCGCGCCGCGACCCCTGCCTTCATTCCTGGTCGAAGCGGACCTTGACGTAGCTGCCGGGGGCATCCTCGATCTGGCCCAGCACCGAGCCGGGCTGGCGCGCCGGGACCTTCTTGCCCTTGGACTGCTTTGCCAGCCAGGCGTCCCAGTCGGGCCACCAGGAGCCGGCGGTCTCCTCGGTGTCCTGGCGCCATTCCTCGAGGTCCGAGCCCTTGAGCCCGGTCTTGGTCAGGTACTGGTACTTGCCGCCTGCCGGCGGATTGACCACCCCTGCGATGTGGCCCGATCCGGCCAGCACGAAACGCTGGCTGCGCGAGCCCAGCAGCTTCGCGGCGCGGAAGGCGCTGGGGGCCGGGGCGATGTGGTCCTCGATCGTCGCCACGTGGTAGGCGGGGACCTTCACCTTGCCCAGATCCAGCACCACGCCACCAATCTTCAGATCGCCGGTGGCGAGCGTGTTCCGGTTGTAGAACTGGTCCAGATAGAACACATGCACCCGGCCCGGCATGTTGGTGGAATCCGAGTTCCAGTACAGCAGGTCGAAGGGGAAGTTCTCCTTGCCCAGCAGATAGTTGTTGATCACGAAACCCCAGATCAGGTCGGTCGAGCGCAACGAGTTGAAGGCCGCCGCCATATTCTCGGCGGCCAGGTAGCCGCGCTCGGCCACCTTGGATTCGATCGCCTCGACCGACTTGTCGTCGATGAAGGTGCCGAGATCGCCTGCATCCGAGAAATCGAGCTGGGTGGTGAAGAAGGTGGCGCTGCCCACCCGGTCGTCCCCGGTGGCGGCCATGTAGGCCAGCGTGGTGCCGGTCATGGTGCCGCCGATGCAGTAGCCGACCAGGTTCACCTTGTCCTCGCCGGTTTCCTCCAGGGCCTTGCCGATGGCGGTCAGCGGCCCCTTCTGCATGTAGCTTTCCCAGGTTTCGGTGGCCTGTTCGGCGCCGGGATTGATCCACGACAGCACGAAGACCGTATGGCCCTGGCCCACCAGCCAGCGGATCAGCGACTTCTTCTCGTTCAGGTCGAGGATGTAGAACTTGTTGATCCAGGGCGGCACGATCAGGATCGGGCGCTTGTACACCTCGTCGGTCGCGGGTGTGTACTGGATGAGCTGCATGACCTCGTTCTGATGGACCACCTTGCCGGGGGTGACGGCAATGTTCTCGCCGACCTTGAAGGCCGTTTTGTCTGTCTGCTGGATGATCAGCTGGCCCTTGCCGTGCTCGATATCGCGCAGCAGGTTGTCGAGGCCGCGCATCAGGTTCTCGCCCCTTTCCTCGACCGTGGCTTTCAGCACCTCGGGATTGGTGACGGCATAGTTGGTCGGCGACAGCGCCTCGATATAGTTGCGGGTGAGGAACTCGAGCTTGCGGCGGTCCTGGGGGCTGAGGTCCTCGGCATCCTTCAGGCGCTTCTTCAGCCAGTCGCCGGTCAGCAGGTAGGACTGCTTCAGGTAGTCGAAATAGGGGTTCTGCTCCCACATCTCGTCCTTGAAGCGCTTGTCGCCCTTCTCCGGGGTGATCGCCGGGCCGCTGTCGCCCTCGCCCAGGCTCTTCTTCATGATCCGGGTCCAGATGTCGGCCTGGCGGGTCCAGTAATCCAGCGACGCCTCGACCAGCTTCTGCGGCTGGTCCATGTAGGTCTGCGCCAGGCGCGACAGGGCCGGCAGAGTGTTCAGCGGGTCGGGCTTGGCCGAGGCGAGATCGCCGGCGCTGCGGTCGAGGGATTCCGCCCAAACCTTCTGGCTGCGCTCGACGAGCCCGGCCAAACGCTCGCTGATTTCCTGCAGTTCCCTGGTATCGGGCAATCGTCCGTCGGTGGTCATTCAATCCTCCGCTGCTGCACGGCCGCGCTGCCGGCTCCGGATCGGCACTGGTCAGTCGTGCCTGACCGGGATATGGTTCGTCACATCCGCATGTGGATCATGTACCACTCTAGTATAATGGGACCCGGTGCCGCGCATGAAAGTTTTTTTGTGCACTGCAGCTATTTTGCTACTCGGCAGCGTCGCCGGCTGCGGTTCCAAGGGGCTGTTCAAGGCCCAGGAGTTCCCGGAATCTCCCGAGGCCGCCGCGGCGCCCTGGCCGCGGCTGGTCGACACCCCGGCCGCGCCGCCGAAGGGACAATTCGGGCCCGGCGTTCCCGACCCGGCAGAAGGAACCGCCGCGGCGGTGGAACTGACCCTGGCCGCCAGGGACGCCGCCGAGCGGGCCGCGGCGCTGGCGCCGCCACCGCTGACCGAGGCAGAGAAACGGCGCCTGGGGAAATGACGCCCGTGGCGGCCGCACGATTAGCCCCTGTTATCGCCGTGACGATGCCTCTATAAGGCGCGCGAACACGTTCCCTGCATCGCCCGACGGCCCGGTCATCATGTCGAACCAGGAAGAATTCTACCGCATCAAACGTCTGCCTCCCTATGTCTTCGCCGAGGTCAACCGCCTGAAGGCCGAATGCCGGGCCAAGGGCATGGACATCATCGATTTCGGCATGGGCAATCCCGACATGGACACGCCCTCGCACATCGTCGAGAAGCTGGTCGAGACCGTGCGCAAGCCCCGCACACACCGGTATTCGGCCTCGAAGGGCATCGCCGGGCTGCGCCGCGCTCAGGCCGCCTATTACGAGCGCCGTTTCGGGGTGAAGCTGGACCCGGAGACCGAGGTCATCGCCACGCTGGGCTCGAAGGAGGGGCTGGCGAACCTGGCGATGGCGATCACCGCGCCCGGCGACGTGATCCTGGCGCCGAACCCCAGCTATCCGATCCATCCCTACGGCTTCATGATCGCCGGTGGCGCGCTGAGGCATATCCCGGCGCTGCACGAGGGGCGCTTCGACCCCGAGGCTTACCTGCGCGCGCTGACCACCGCGATCCGCCATTCGGTGCCGCAACCGGTGGCCATCGTGGTCAACTTCCCGTCGAACCCGACCGCCCAGGTCTGCGATCTGGATTTCTACCGCGAGCTGGTGGCGATGGCGCGCAAGTACGAGGTCTGGGTTCTGTCGGACCTCGCCTATGCCGAGATCTATTTCGACGGCACCCCGCCGCCCTCGATCCTGCAGATCGACGGCGCGAAGGAGATCGCGGTCGAGTTCACCTCGTTGTCGAAGACCTATGCCATGCCCGGCTGGCGGATGGGCTTCGCCGTGGGCAATCCGCGGCTGGTCAGCGCGCTGACCCGGATCAAGAGCTATCTGGATTACGGAGCCTTCACGCCGGTGCAGGTGGCAGCCACCGCCGCGCTGAACGGGCCGCAGGACTGCATCGACGACATCCGCGCCATCTACAAGGGGCGCCGCGACGTGCTGGTCGAGGCCATGGGCCGCGCCGGTTGGGCGATACCGGCCCCGCCCGCCACCATGTTCGCCTGGGCGCCGGTGCCGGAGCCCTTTGTGCGCCTCGGCTCGATGGAGTTCGCCAAGCTGCTGCTGACCGAGGCCGAAGTGGCGGTCTCGCCCGGCGTCGGCTTCGGCGAGTATGGCGAGGGTTTCGTGCGCATCGGCCTGGTCGAGAACGAGCACCGCATCCGCCAGGCGGCGCGCGGGGTGCGCCGCCTGATGCAGCGCGCGGACGAGATCCTGGCCCAGTACAGCCAGTTTTCGGCGACCGAGTGAGAGGTTCGGAGCGCCGAGCCGCAGGAGTTCGCTGAACAGGGACCCTTGAAACAATGGAACCTCCAGTCTCCGTCAGAGCTGAATTCGAAGCGGCGGGATGGTTCGCTGGCCGTCGCGTGGATGTGGATCACCGCGTGCCGCCGGATCATCCGGCATTCCCGGTCCTGGCGAGCTTCGGCGGCCTGACGGTCGGAAAGGTTGGCCCGGGCAGGGAATGCGCGGCCAGCGACATAAGATTCGAATACACCCCTCCGTCCATATCGGTCGCGAACGAGATGCCGGAGCTGGGCTGCCTGCGACTGATCCCCGTCGGATTGGTCCATCATCAGCATGGGGAACTGGCGATCGACCGCATCGGCCGGACCTTCCACTTCAGCATCGTTCACGACGCGATGTCGTTCGGGGGCGATTCCTGGCAGGAAGCCGTCGAGAGGCTGCTGCTCGGGCTTCGCGACCAGCCCATGCTTCTGCCAGGCCAGTCCGAGGTGACATTGTACGGAGGCGTTTACGGGGAGGGCCATCCGGACCTTTATCGTCTCGACCTCGCCTGATTTTCCCGACGGCGCTCTTGACCGGCGAAAGGCGGTGCCGTCTATGGGGTGTCTCAATTCGAGGAGGCTCGTATGTCCCAACCCTTCCGTCTCGGCATCGCGGGGCTCGGCACTGTCGGCGCCGGTGTGGTGAAGATCGTCCAGACCCATGGCGAGATGCTGGCCGCCAAGACCGGACGCCCGGTCCAGATCACTGCGGTTTCGGCCCGCAACCGCGCCGCCGACCGCGGCGTCGACCTGTCCGCCTACGGCTGGGAGGACGACGCCACCAGGCTGGCGCATCGTGACGACGTGGACTGCGTGATCGAGGTGGTCGGCGGCTCGGACGGGCCGGCGAAGGCACTGGTCGAGCAGGCGCTGGCCGCTGGCAAGCATGTGGTGACCGCCAACAAGGCCCTGATCGCCCATCACGGGCATGCGCTGGCCGAGGCCGCCGAGGCGGCGGGCGTGGCGTTGAGCTTCGAGGCCGGGGTCGCGGGCGGCATCCCGGTGTTGAAGGCTGTCGGCGAGGGGCTGGCGGCGAACCGGCTGAGCCGGGTCTTCGGGGTGCTGAACGGCACCTGCAACTACATCCTGTCGGAGATGGAGGCGACCGAGGCGGATTACGCCGACGTGCTGGCCGACGCCCAGCGGCTGGGCTATGCCGAGGCCGATCCGACCTTCGATGTCGGCGGAATCGACGCCGCGCACAAGCTGGCGATCCTGGCGGCGCTGGCCTTCGGCACACGGGTCGATTTCGACGGCGTGGTGACCGAGGGGATCGAGCGGATCACCCTGGCCGACATCCAGACCGCACGCGACATGGGCTTCTCGATCAAGCTCCTCGGCCTGGCGCGGATGCACCCGACCGGGCTGGAGCAGCGCGTGCGCCCCTGCATGGTGGCCGAGACCACCCCCATCGGCGCGCTGAAGGGCGTGACCAATGCGGTGGTGGCCGAGGGCGATTTCGTCGGGCAATGCGTCTTCACTGGGCCGGGCGCCGGCCAGGGGCCGACCGCCTCGGCGATCCTGGCCGATGTGCTGGATGCGGCACGGGGCGTGGTGCGACCCGCCTTCGGGTTGCCCGCGGCGGCTCTGGCCGCGGCGCCGCGGCTGCAGCATGGCGAGGAGCATTCACCCTATTACCTGCGCTTCATGCTGGCCGACCAGCCGGGCGCGCTGGCGAAGATCGCCTCGGCGCTGGGCGAGGCCGGGGTGTCGATCCACCGCATGCGCCAGTACGGCCAGGGCGACCCGGTGCCGGTGGTGATCGAGACCCACGACGCCAGGCGCGACGCGATCGACGAGGCCGTCGCCTCGATTGCCGCCCTGCCGGTCAGCATGGCGGCCCCCGTGGCGATCCGGATCGAGGAGGTCTGAGGCCGCGCCCGCCGGCGTTGCTGGCGGCTTGCACGGCCCCTGGCATCCGCCTAGAACCGGATGAAACACATGCGTTCGCGCGAGAGCGATCTGACGGAGGGACTGGCGCCATGACGGCCGACAACCAAGACAGCTTCCACGACCGGATGCTCAGCCTGGGCCTCGCCCGCGTCTCGGAAGCGGCCGCCATCGCCTCGTCGCGGCTGATCGGGCGCGGCGACGAGAAGGCGGCGGACGCGGCGGCGGTGGAAGCCATGCGCATCCAGCTCAACATGCTGGATATCCGGGGCACCGTGGTGATCGGCGAGGGCGAACGCGACGAGGCACCGATGCTGTTCATCGGCGAGGAGGTCGGCACCGGTCAGGGCGAGGAAGTGGATATTGCGCTGGACCCGCTGGAGGGCACCACCCTCACCGCCAAGGCGATGCCGAACGCGCTGACCGTGATCGCCATGGGGCCGCGCCATTCGATGCTGCACGCCCCCGATGTCTACATGGACAAGCTGGCCATCGGGCCGGGCTACGCGCCGGGGCTGCTGGACCTCGACATGCCGCCGGCCGAGCGGATCAAGGTGTTCGCCAAGGCGAAGGGCGGCGGGCCGGAGGACGTGACCGTCTGCATCCTCGAGCGGCCGCGCCACGCCGACCTGATCGCCGAGGTGCGGTCCACCGGCGCCGCGATCCGGCTGATCACCGATGGCGACGTGGCGGGCGTGATGCATTGCTCGGCCCCGGACGACACCGGGATCGACATGTATATGGGCTCGGGCGGCGCGCCCGAGGGGGTGCTGGCGGCCGCCGCGCTGAAATGCATGGGCGGGCAAATCCAGGGCCGGCTGATGTTCCGCAATCAGGACGAGGTCGCCCGCGCCCGCAAGGCCGGGATCGAGGACCTGGACGCCAAGTACAACCGCGACGACATGATCCGGTCGGACGTGCTGTTCGCGGCGACCGGGGTCACCAACGGCTCGATCCTGAGGGGCGCGCGCCGGGTCGGCCCCTACCTGGAGACCGAGACCCTGCTAATGCGCTCGCGCACCGGCTCGGTCCGGCGGCTGACCTATCGCACCAAGCATTTCTGAGGGGGGGCGTGGCGGCACCCTTCCTGGACATTGAGTCATCCGCAATCCGCCACCGCTATGTTGTGCTTGGGGCGGAATTTGTCGGGCGCGACTGCTTCCTACCCTTCGCCAACATGCGTTTCGGCATGTGGAACAGGTGAATTCGACCGAATTTCCCCTATATGATGATATGTATCGCGCAGCCACACAATATATGGGGCTCAGATGGTTAGACGTGTCGGTTTCAAAGAAAAAGATGTGCCTGGAAGCGAACCGGATGCCGTTGGCGCGCCGAGAGTCGAGCGTGACAGGCTCGCAATAGTTTTCGTCCTGTGTTGGCTCGGCGGCTGGACGATTGCGATCCTGTCGAACGTTGCCGACTGGTTTTCGCGATCTGGACACGGCGGTGATGCCAGGGCGGCATTCGAAGATATCTGGTTGGTACTCGCGGCCTTTGGCTGGATAGCCGGGGCCGCGCTCCTGGTCTGGCTCCTGCGGGGAAACAGGGCTCCGCTGGCTTGGCGCCGCTTGACGACCGACAATCCCCTGGAACGGTCTCCCGTCCGATCCGCCGACCGCAAGAAAATCTCACGCAATTGGTTCGGGATAATCTTTGTTGGCATATGGCTCGTAGGCTGGACATTCGGGCTCCTGGCTGCCGCAGTTATGCTCATCGTGTTCACAGTGGCGGGGCAGTATGGCGGCTCTGCTTTTCTGGTGTTCTGGCTGATCGCGGCGGTCGTGGGGTGGATCGTGGGCTGGCGGAGTTTGAAACGTCTCTTGGACGGCGAGTCCCTGATGGCCCTGAACCGTTGGTAGCGCGGGGCATTCGGAATGGTGATGTGCCGGATGGGCGGCTGACCACTCTTGGCCTTGTCGGTGTGATCGTGCATTGAGAGCGCATGACAACTACCCCCTTCCTGAACGTCGAACGTTCCGCCACCGGCCGGCGCTGGGTCGGCCCTGGGCCGGGGGTCGAGCGCATGGGCCTCGCCATCGCCCAGTCGCACGGGCTGCCCGAGATCGTCGCGCGGGTGCTGGCGGCGCGGGGCGTGGTGCCGGAGGACGTGCCGGATTACCTGAACCCCACCCTGCGCGCGCTGATGCCGGACCCGAGCACGCTCGCGGGCATGGACGTGGCGGCCGCGCGGCTGGCGCGGGCGGTGTCCCGGGGCGAGCGCATCGCCATCTTCGGCGACTACGACGTGGACGGGGCGGCCTCGGTGGCGCTGCTGCGCGGTTGGCTGGGGGAGTTGGGAAACCGGGCGACCCCCTATATCCCCGACCGCATCGACGAGGGCTATGGCCCGAACGTACCCGCGATGGAGGAACTGGCGCGCGGCCACGACCTGATCATATGCGTCGATTGCGGGACCCTGAGCTTCGAGCCGGTGGCGGCGGCCCGGGCGGCGGGCGCCGAGGTGATCATCGCCGACCACCATCTGGCGCAGGAGGACCTGCCGGACGCCGTGGCAGTGGTAAACCCGAACCGGCAGGACGACGGCTCGGGGCTGGGGTATCTCTGCGCCGCGGGCGTGGTTTTCCTGCTGCTGGTCGCCACCAACCGGCTGCTGCGCGGGCAAGGATGGTTCGGACAGCGGCCCGAACCGGACCTGATGGCGATGCTGGACCTGGTGGCGGTGGCCACCGTGGCCGATGTGGCGCCGCTGACCGGGCTGAACCGGGCCTTCGTGCGCCAGGGGCTGGCGGTTCTGGCCCGGCGCGGGCGGGCGGGGCTGGCGGCGCTGGCGGATGTGGCGGGGCTGACCGCGCCGCCCTCGTCGCGTGACCTCGGCTTCGCGCTGGGGCCGCGGATCAACGCGGGCGGGCGGGTCGGCAAGGCCGATCTGGGGCAGCGGCTGCTGACCACGCCGGACCCCCACGAGGCCGCGGCGCTGGCCGAGGAACTGAACCGGCTGAACCGCGAGCGCCAGGAGATCGAGGCCGTGGTGCTGGAGGCGGCCATCGAGCAGGCCGAGACCCGCGACCCGGCGGCGCCCCTGGTCTGGGCCGCGGGCGAGGGCTGGCACCCGGGCGTGGTCGGCATCGTCGCCAGCCGCCTGAAGGAGCGCTTCAACCGCCCCGCCGTTGTAATCGGGCTGGAGGGGGGCGAGGGCAAGGGCTCGGGCCGCTCGATGCCGGGGATCGATCTCGGCTCGGCGGTGGCGGCGCTGGCGCGCGAGGGTGTGCTGCTGAAGGGCGGCGGCCATGTGATGGCGGCGGGGCTGACCTTGGCGGCGGCGAATCTGGAGCAGGCCATGGCGGCGTTGTCCGGGCGCCTGGCAGTAGGGGGGGCGGGCGAGATCGGGCCGGCTGACCTGCGCCTCGACGGCGCGCTGGCGCCCGGCGGCGCCACGGTCGAGCTGGTCGAGCAACTGGAGGCGGCCGGACCCTTCGGACAGGCCAACCCGGCGCCGCGGCTGGCCTTCGGCGCTGTGACGGTCCAAGGCGTCAGGATCGTCGGCAACGGCCATTGCCAGTTGCGGCTGGCGGGCACGAGCGGGCCGCACCTGCCCGCCATCGCCTTCCGCGCCGCCGACACCGGCCTCGCGGCACTGTTCGAGGCAGCCGCCTCGACACGCTCGCCGCTGCACGTCGCCGGGCAGCTCGAGATCGACGACTGGGGCGGGCGGCGCAAGGCCAAGCTGCGGGTCGAGGACGCGAGCCCGGCCGGCAGCGCGGCGGCGTGAGGGCAATCCGGGCGCGGACCGGGCAGGCCCGGGGCACGCCGCTCATTGCGAGCCGGTCCGGGCGCCTATTCCACCACGATGGTATAGGTATAGGCCGAGCCGTCGCCAGCCGCCGGGTCGTCCGGATTTGCCAGCAGCGCCAGGGTGGGGCGGTATTTGCCCGGCAGCGAACCGGCGGTGAAGTGCAGTTGCAGCATCGCGCCGCCCCAGCGCATTCCGGGCTTCTCGGCAACCTCGGCGGTCGGTTGCGACAACAGCAGCTTGCCGTCCACCTCCGGCGTCTTCAACTCCTGCCCCTTGGCGCCCTGCGGTGCCTTGCCGATCACGCCGCCGATGATCCGGTCGGATGCCGGGTCCAGCGCGCCATCACCGTTGCTGTCCTGCAGGATCAGGCCGCCATTGTAGCGCGCCAGCGCCTCGGGCTTCTGGTAGCCCATGGCGTTCAGCTGCTGGGTCGACAGCACCCCGGCGCCGGAGATGCCGTCCTTGAAGGCGTACATCTGGTCCATGTCGGTCGTCGGTGCGGCGGCGTAGAGCATCAGGGTCACCGGCACGGTGCCGTCAGTCACGCCCAGCACGTCGCCCGATTTCACCCGCTGCCAGTTGTGGTTGCGCGCGCCCTGCGGGAAGTTGGTCGGCAGGACCTGTGCCACCGGCGCGGCGAGGAAATCGACGCTGTCGGTGCCTTCGGCGACGGCCGCGCCCGCCGCATCAAGGATGCGGACCTTCACCGTGCCGGTCTTGCCGGCATTCAGGAAGGCGCTCTGCTGGAAGCCCACATGGAGCACCTTGATGCCGCGGTTGGGGATCGGGTCCACCTGCGCGCCGGGGCCGGGCGACATCAGGGTCTCGGCAGACAGGCCGTCTGCGCCGGTGGGCGTGATGACGAACATGTTCTCGTCGCCGCCCTCGGTCACTGTGTAGCCGAGCTTGTCGCCGGGCAGGCCCTGCTGCGGGGCGCCGGTGACCAGCATGATGGCGGATTGGGCGATGGCGACGCCCCAGTCGCGCTCGAAACCGCCGCCCATGGCGATCTCCAGCCGCCCGCCGGGCGGGATGCCGTAGCCGGTGACGGCGGGGTCCATGAACTCGATGCCGGGGGCCTCGGCCGACTGGAGGTAGACATTGATCCCGGTGCGCGCGCCCTGCACCGTGCCGGTAGCCGACAGCGGCGCGTTGACGATGGAGCCGACGATGCCGTCCGCCTGGGCGGCGGAGCAGAGGGCGGAAAGGGCGAGGGCGGCCGTGGCGATGCGCAATGACATGTCGTTCTCCCAATTGTCGGCATTATCCATCCGCTAACATTCAAATTTTTTGAATGCCAATCGCGCTCGGCGCGCGATAACGGCGTCGTGCAGCTAGGTCACATCGGCGTGATCGCTCGGGCTAGCGGACAACCATCTCCAGCGGCATCCGGCTGAGGCACTCGGCCCCGGATGCCGTCACCAGCGAGGTTCTTCCCAGAGTCATGGCCGAGGCGCTGTCCGAATCCATCAGGATCATGTGCAGGAAGAACACCATGCCGGGCTGCATCACCGTGGGCGCGCCCTCGTAGAACATCTGGTCCTCCATCCACGAGGGCGAGAAGCGCGGCCCCAGCGAATAGCCGCAGGCGTTCAGCCGGT
>DATHZU010000503.1:0-3782 GCA_035458445.1 Thermohalobaculum sp.
CGGCCAGCGCCGCCTCGACGATGGCGCGGGGTTTGGCGAGGGCCTCGATGTCGATGCCGGTCTTCAGGCCTTCGGATTCCAGCAGAAACACCAGGTCTTCCAGCACGATATTGCCGGTGGCGCCGGGCGCGAAGGGGCAGCCGCCGAGCCCCGCCAGCGAGGCGTCGAAGCGGATGCAGCCCGCCTCGAGCGCCCCATAGGCGTTCGCCAGCCCCAGGCCCCGCGTGTCGTGGAAATGCGACCACAGGGGGATATCGCCGCAGATCGGCGCGGCCTTCGCGAACAGCGATCTCACCTGGCTCGGGTGGGCGTAGCCGACCGTGTCGGGCAGCATCACCTCGTCGGCACCGGCCTCCAGCACCTGCTCCAGCAGCTTCAGGGTCTCGGCCTCGGGCACATTGCCCTCCAGCGTGCAGCCGAGCGAGGTCGCCAGCCCGATGCCGATCTTCACATGGGCCAAGGCCGGATCGGCGTCGCGCGCCGCGACGATGGCGCGAAAACCGTCGAGCGATTCCGCCCGGGTGCGGCGCACGTTCTTCTGGTTGTGGGTCTCGGAAACCGACATCACGTAATTGATCTTGGCCAGACCCGTGGCGAAGCCGATCTGCGCCCCCTTGAGGTTCGGCGACAGGGCCGAGGGCGTGTAGCCCGCGATCTTCGCCGCCCGCGTCGCCAGGTCCACGGCATCGGCGAATTGCGGAATCACATGGGGCGGCACGAAGGAGCAGACCTCGATCTCGGGCACGCCCGCCGCGATATCGGCCTCGATCCAGGCCAGCTTGGTCTCGGTCGGAAGGACCGTCTTCACCAGTTGCAGCCCGTCGCGGGGGCCGACATCGCGGACGATCACGTCTCGGGTCATCATCATCTCCTTCGGTGGCGGGAGGCAAGGCCGCAGGACCCCCTCCCTGTCCCTCCCCCTTCCAGGGGGAGGGGACGCTAAGCGCGGTCGAAGCGCGCAGCGGCCAGGATACAGGCTTCGCGGCGGGCTTCGTAGAGCTTCGCACCCTTGGCGCGCATGTCGGCGGTCAGCGCCAGGGGCGCGGTGCGGGGATGACCCGCCTGCGTCGGCGGCTCGGGCTGGTATTCCATTCCGAGCTGGATGCGCTCGGCCAGGCCACGCCCGTGCAGCAATTCGGCCAGCGCCAGCGCGCCGTCGATGCCGGAGGTGACGCCGGCGGCCGTGATCCGGTCGCGGTCGATCACGACGCGCCGGTCCACCGGTTCGGCGCCCAACAGCGCCAGCAGGTCGTGGCAGGACCAGTGGGTCGTGGCCCGGTAGCCGCGCAGCAACCCGGCAGCACCCATCACCAGCGACCCGGTGCAGACCCCCATCATCATCTTCGCCTCCGCGGCCTGCGCGCGCAGGAACTCCAGCCATTCGGCATCCGCCATCAGGTCCTGTTGCCCCGGCCCGCCGGGCATGACGAAGATGTCGTATTGCGACGCTTCCCCCAGCGCCACGTCCGGCACGATGGTCAGGCCCCGGTCGGTGCGCACCGGCTCGCGGGTTCGCGCCACCACCTCGACCCGCGCGCCCGGCAGGCGCACCAGCACCTCCTGCGGCCCGGTCATGTCGAGCTGGCAGAGGCCGGGGAACAGCGCGAGACCGATCCGCATCTCAGCGCCCCTTGAACACCGGCTTGCGCTTTTCGTTGAAGGCGCGCACGCCTTCCAGCCGGTCCTCGGTGGGAACGGTCAGGTTGTAGGCGGCGATCTCGAAGTCGTAGCCCGAGGCGCGGTCGAGCTCGGTCGCCTTGTCCAGCGCCTTCTTGGCCGAGCGCACGCCGACCGGCGCGTTGGCCGCGATGACGCAGGCGGTCTCCAGCGCCTCGGCCATCAGGCTGTCGGCCTTGCACAGCCGGTTGGCGATGCCCCAATCCAGCGCCTCGGCGGCCGAGAACGGCAGCCCGGTCAGCACGATCTCCTTGGCCCGGCGCACCCCGCAGGCGCGCGGCAGGTTCTGCGGCCCGGCGGCGCCCGGCATGATGCCGCGGGTGACCTCGGGGAAGGCGAAGCGGGCGGTGTCGGCGGCGTAGATGAAATCGCAGGCCAACGCGATCTCCAGGCCGCCGCCCATGGCGACGCCGTTGACCGCGGCGATGATCGGGATCGGGCAGGCATGCATGGCGCGGATGAACTGCTCGACGATGGCGTGCTGCCGGCGCCAGACCTCGTCGGTCATGCCGTCGCGCTCCTTCAGGTCGGCGCCCGGGCAGAAGCCGCGGTCCCCGGCGCCGGTAAGGATCAGGCAGTTGGCCAAGTCGGGCCGGACATAGAGCTCGGTGAAGATATCGCGCAGGTCCGTCATCATCGCCGTGTTCATGGCGTTCAACCGGTCGGGCCGGTTCATGGTGATCACCATGATGCCGGGCTCCGGCGTCTCGACCAGAAGCGTCTCGAATTCGCGATCCATGGTCCGGTTTTCCTCCCGTCAGCCAGCGCCCGTCTAGCCAGTCTATCGCGGCAACCGCAACCGGCGGAAGTCAATATCACAAGGACGATGCAGGCCGGCTCGACTTGCGCCCCGCCCCGCGCGCATGATCGCGCCGCGTCACGAGGAGGCAAGCATGACGGACCAAACCCTGCCGCTCGCGGGCATGCGGGTGATCGAGATCGGCCATTCGGTGGCCGCGCCCTATGCGGCGTTGATCCTGGCCGAGCTGGGTGCCGAGGTGATTAAGGTCGAGCGCCCCGGCGCCGGCGACGACGCGCGCGGCTGGGGGCCGCCCTTCGTCGACCAGATGTCGGCGGTCTACCACGCGCTGAACCGGCTGAAGCGGTCGGTCACCCTGGACCTGAAGTCGGCGGAGGGGGTGGCGAAGCTGAAGGCATTGGCCCGGATCTCGGACGCGCTGATCCAGAACCAGAAGCCGGGGCTGGCCGAGAGCCTGGGTATCGGACCGCGGGTGCTGCTGGCCGAGAATCCCAGGCTGGTCTACGCCTCGATCCACGCCTTCGGGAAGACGGGCCCCCTGAAGGACCGCCCCGGATACGACCCGTTGATGCAGGCCTTCGGCGGGCTGATGAGCGTCACCGGGCATCCCGGCCAGCCCGCCGTGCGCACCGGCACCTCGATCATCGACATGGGCACCGGCATGTGGGTGGCGATGGGCATCGTGACCGCGCTGCTGCGCCGGGCCGAGACCGGCAAGGGCGGCGTGGTGGACACTTCGCTGTTCGAGACCGCTCTCGGCTGGATGACCTATTTCCTGACCACCTGGTCGGCCTCGGGCAAGGCCCCGGGCAAGGCGGGCTCGGGCACCGTGATGATCGCCCCCTACCAGGCCTTCCCGACTGCGGATGGCGAGCTGATCATCGCGGCCGGCAACAACAACCTGTTCCGCCGGCTGTCGGAAGCTTTCGGCCACCCGGAGTGGCCCGCGGACCCGCGCTTCGCCGATAACGGGCTGAGGGTCGAGAACAAGTCGGCCCTCGTCGCCCTGATCGCCGCCGAGACGGTGAAATCCCCGACCGCCGAGGTCGCCGCCCGGCTGGATGCGGCCGGGGTGCCGAACGCGCCGGTGCACGGCACCGACCAGGTCGCCGCGCATCCGCAGACGGCGGCGGTCGGCATGCTTCGCGGCGAGGGCAACCTGCAGTTCTTCGGCTTGCCCTTCAGCCTCGACGGTACCCGCCCGGCCCGTGAGGGAACCGCACACAGGCTGGGAGAAGACGACGAATGGCTGGAGGACCTGCTCGCAGGCGGCCCATCCACCATCTGATGATTGAACCGGTATCTTCCCGTGCGCCCGCCTTGGAGTAGAATGACCCGATGAGCG